>JACQFU010000383.1 GCA_016199905.1 Candidatus Wallbacteria bacterium | reverse complement strand
GGCGATGGCTGTGAACCGCCTGCGTGAAACCGGCGCTCGCAGCCGCGTCATCGTACTCGTCACCGACGGCCGCAACAACGCGGGAAAGCTCGAGCCCGCTACGGCCGCCGAGTTGGCCAAGGCGATGGGCATCAAGATCTACACGATCGGTATCGGCGGCCGCGGCCGCGCGCGGGTGCCGGTCATCGATCCCCGGACGGGCAAGCTGATGACAGACCCCTTCACGGGTCAGGCGATGTACGGCTACACCGACGAGGACCTCAACGAGGACTCGCTCCGGGAGATCGCCCAGAAGACCGGCGGCGTCTACTTCCGGGCGACGGCCACCGAAGCGTTGCACGCGGTTTTCTCCGAGATCGACCGGCTCGAAAAGAGCGAGGTCAAGACCCGCGAGTATCAGCGTCACACCGAGCTGTTCGCCTGGTTCCTCGGCGCCGCGCTGGGACTGCTGTTGCTGGAGGTCGTGCTTTCCAACACGCGTCTGCGGAGGATTCCATGAGGTTCGCCAATCCACAGGCGTTCTGGCTGCTGGGGGTGCTACCGGTGCTGGCGCTTTTCTTCGTCGCCAGCTTCCGGGCCAAGCGCCGGGCGCTCGACCGCTTCGGCAGCCACGAGCTGATGGTGCGCCTTGCTTCGTCGGCCAGCCTGACGCGACAGTACATCAAGATGGCGCTGATGCTGTCGGGCATGTTCTGGCTGATCGTCGCCCTGGCCCGCCCACAGTTTGGAATGGTCATGGAGACCGTGCACCGCCAAGGCTCCGACCTGGTGATTGCGCTCGACGTGTCCAAGTCGATGCTCGCCCAGGACCTCAAGCCCAACCGCCTTGTAAAGGCCAAGAGCGAGATCCAGTCGTTGCTCTCGAAGCTGCGTGAGAACCGCGCCGCTCTTGTGATTTTCGCCGGAGGCGCGTTCTTGCAGTGTCCGTTGACGACGGACTACCGCGCCATCGAAGTCTTCCTCGATGCCGTGGACACCGATTCGGTCTCCCGCCACGGAACGGATCTAGGCGAGGCGATCCGCGCATCGGTGAAGGCGTTCGAGGACAAGTCGGGCAACTTCCGCGCAATCGTGTTGATCACGGACGGCGAGGACCACGAGGGCCGTACGCTCGAAGCCGCCAAGGAAGCCGCGGCTGCCGGAGTGCGTATTTTCCCGATCGGTATCGGTACGCTGCAAGGCGAGCCGGTCCCTGTCGGCGAGAAGGGTGCCGATGGCGGTTACAAGAAGTCGAAGTCCGGCGAGATCATTCTCTCTCGCCTCGACGTCAACGGACTGGCGCAGATCGCCCAGCTCACGCACGGCGTCTTCCACCAGGCCACACGCGAGGAACTGGAGCTGGAAAACGTGTACAAGGAAATGCAAGGCCTGGAGAAGCACGAGCTGTACAGCAAGGAGATGGCCCACTACAAGGACCAGTTCCAGGTGTTCCTGGCCCTGGGTCTGCTCCTGCTGGCCGCGGAGTGGTTCCTGTCCGATCGCCGCTCCAGTAGCGACGAGTGGCAAGGGAGGTTCGCATGAGCCGCACGCTGGCGCTCGGCGCCGTCCTGGCGGCCTTGCTCGCTGTCCCGACGCGGGCTGCCGACACCTTGCCCGTCAGCAGGTCCGCGGCGGCCGCCGTCGCCCAGGGAAACGAGTTGTACCGGAACGGCGACTTCGAAGGCGCGCTCAAGAAGTACCTGGAAGCCCAGACGCAGGCGCCGAATGCGCCGGAGCTGCACTTCAACATCGGCGACGTGAAGTTCGGCAAGGGCAAGTTCGACGAGGCGGCGGCCGAATTCAAGCAGGTGCTGCCGAAGAGCGATCCAAAGCTTCTGCCGGCATTGGCCTACAACCTGGCCACGGCGGCGATGAAGGACGGGAAGCTCGACCAGGCCGCCGAGCTGTACAAGTCTGCGATCAGGCTCGACCCCAAGGACGTCGAGGCCCGTCACAACCTGGGCGTACTGCTGGAACAGATGGAGCAACAGAAGCAGCAGAAGCCGGATCAGAAGGACCAAAAGGATCAGAAGGATCAGAAAGACCAGAAACAGCAGCAGTCGCAACAGCAGCAGGGCAAGGACCAGAAGCAAGATCAGAAGCAACAGAAGGATCCGGGAGACAAGAAGGAACCGCCCAAGCAGCAGAGGCCCAAGGAGCAGAAAGACAAGCCGCCTCAGAAGCAGCAGAAAGACAAGCAGGCCAAGCCTGATGAGAAAAAGGACGGCCAGAAGGAGCCTCCGCCAGCCGACGGCGGCAAGATCGAGGGGATGATCCCGCGAGAACAAGCCGAGCGTCTTCTGGACTTGCTCAAGGACGAGGAGAAACGAAACGTCTTCCTGTTCCAGCAACCCAAAGGTGACGAGGCGGAGCCGGAGAAGGACTGGTGATGGTGAAGCAGTTCCCCCTTTTCCGGCTTCTGACTTCGGGTCTCGGCCCGGTCCTGGCGCTCGCGCTGTGGGCAGGGGCCGCTGCGGCAGCCCCTGGAGTGACGCTGCAGGCGACCGTCGACCGCGACACAGTCGCCGCCGGCGAGGGGCTGACCTATACCCTCACCGTGCAGAGCCAGAGCGGCCAGACCGGCCAGCCGCAACCTCCGGACTTCCAGGGTTTCCTGGCCACCAGCAGCGGCACCAGCACGTCGCTCAACATGTCCGCCGGCGCTTTTCAGCTCACGATGAGCACCAGCTACCAGCTCATCGCCCAGAAAGAGGGCTCCTACACGTTCGGTCCGGCGCAACTGGAATTCGGGGGCGAGACGATCAAGTCGAACCCGGTGACCGTGAGAGTATTGCCTGGAGGCACGGCTCCGCCGCCGCCCTTGCCCAGCAATCCTCCTGGAGCGGGCGCCCAGCCTGAGGAGCCCGCGCAGCCCGGGCGGATCAACCCAAAGAAGCTCTTCCTGTTCGCAACCGTGGGCAAGAACGAGGTGATGGTCGGGGAGCCTCTCAGCTACTACTCGGCGCTGCTCTCCGAGTACGACCTGGCAGAATGCAACCTGGCGTCCGAAGCGCAGTTCACGGGTTTCGTGGTCGAGAACCTCGAGGTGAAGCGGCAACTTCAGTCCGTGAACTTCAAGGGAAAACGCTATCCGCTTGGTTGTGAAGTCTCCAAGAAGATCCTCATCCCCGCCGCGCCGGGCACGTTCACGATCCGGCCCGAGACGCTTCGCGCTGGCGTCAAGGTCGCCAACGCGCAGCGCCAGCGACACCGCGGCGGCTGGCCGTTCGGCGAGCCCACGCCCGGCGACGATCCCTTCGAGGATCCGATCTTCGACCGGTTCTTCGGCCGCAACTTCCAGGTGCGTCCCACGCAGGTGAGTGCCGATCCGATCCAGGTGACGGTGCTGCCGCTGCCCTCCCAGGGAAAGCCGGCGAACTTCACGGGCATCATCGCGGAGGGACTGACGATCAGCGCATGCCTGGATCGCAAGGTAGACCACAACAAGGTGCTGAAGGGGGTCAAGGATTCCGATGCGCTCAACTACAAGGTCGTGCTCAGCGGCCGGGGCGATATGCGCGCGCTGCCGAAACCGGAACTGGCGTTGGGGGACGCGTTCAAGGAATACGAGTCGAAGGCGACGCCCGAAGTGAAGGTCGACGAGAGCGGCATCTCGGGCAAGAAGACGTTCGAGTACGTGCTGGTTCCGCGCCATTCGGGCCATCTGGAGATCCCGCCGGTGGAGATCGCGTACTTCGACTCCTCTCAGCGCCAGTACCGGACCGTGAAGTCCGAGCCGATCGCCATCGACGTGACGCCGGGAGAAAAGGAAGAGGCCTTGACGGTCCGCGGCGGGCCGGAGAAGAAGGACGTAGCAATGTTGGGCCGCGACATCCGGTACATCGTGGAAGGCCCCGAGGCGCTGTTGCCGTACGGCGTTGCGCTGCATCGATCGACCTGGTTTCGGCTCCTGAACTTGCTGCCGCTCGCCGGTTTCGTCGTCGCGGTCCTGCACGTTCGGCGGCGAAACATGCTGGCCCGCGATCCCGTCCGGGCGCGGCGGCTCGCGGCTGCCAGGGCTGCCCGAGAGGCAGTGTCGCAGACACGCGAGCGGATGGCCGCGAACACAGCCAAGGATTCTGACGCGCTTCGAGCGGAACCGGTACGCTCCCAGCTCCGGGCCGGCAGCGGCCACGGAACAAGACATCGAGGCGACGCGGCAAGTGCTGGACGACCTGGAGCGTGTGCTGTGAAGAAGATCGCGACCTTGCTTGTGCTGCAGCTGGCGTTCGTCGTTGCCGCCGGCGGAGCGCAGGATGCCGCCATCTTCGCCAAAGCCAACGATGCCTACAAGAGTCGCGACTACCCGGCCGCACTCGAGGGCTACAAGAACCTGTCGGCCCGCATCGCCAACCCGAACCTCTACCTGAATCTGGGCAACGCCGCGTACAAGACCGACCATCTCGGGCTGGCGATCCTCTACTACGAACGGGGGCTTCGCCTGCAGCCGCGTCACCCGGACCTGGCCGCGAATCTGGAGTTCCTCCGCGAGCGCATCGTCGACAAATCGGGTGACGAGGGCAGCGTCCTGGAGGCTCTGGTCGCGGCTGTCTACCGCTACTTGAGCCTCAACGAGCTGCTGGTGCTTACCAGTGTCTTCTGGCTTCTCACCCTGGCAGTGACTGCGGCCGTCTACTGGCTGGACGTGCCGTTCTCGCGCTGTTTCTCGGTGCTCTTCAGCTTTCTCGAAGCTCCCGCGCGCGAACGGGCGGCCGCACTGCTGCTCCCGAGCTTGTTCGGCCTGGCCTTCTTCGGAGGTTGGACCGGAACGCGGGTCTACGAGGAGTCCATTCCACGAGCCATCGTGATGGAGAAGGAAGTCAAGGCGACCAGCGGCCCCGGCGCCGACGCTACGGTCGTCTTCGCCATCCACGAAGGAACCAAGCTCACAGTGTTGCGGCGCTCGGACCGGTGGATTCAGATCAGTCTGGCCAACGGTTACAGCGGCTGGGTCCCCGAGGACACGGTGCAGGAAATTTGATGAAGAACCCGATCGCGCTGCTGGCGGCATGGCTGCTGATCGCGTCGGCGGCCCTGGCCGCCCCGGTGGCGCGCAACGTCGTCATCGTCAGCC
>JACQFU010000396.1 GCA_016199905.1 Candidatus Wallbacteria bacterium | reverse complement strand
CTCGTAGGCCTGTCATGCGCATGTTACGGGTCGGGCTACAGCGTGGGACGGACTTCTCATGGGTCTATGGATCAGACCTCGCACCAGGGTGGCTATCCGACGCCAACAGAAGTCAGTGACAATAGAGGATCTCTGCAAGGACGCCAAGGAGACCTTTACCCAGGTCCCCAAGGAAGGCGCTCCCGCCGTGCCGTCGGCCAAGCCGGACTTGGGCGATCTGCGGCTGCGCTGAGGCAAGCCGGGCCGCCCGAGCGCTACGCGGTTTCCCGGTCGATCCAGTCGAAGTATCGCCGCTCGCCCTCGGCGAGTTGCAATTCGACGGAGAGAACCTCCGGGACCTCGTAGGGATGCAGTTCGACGATTCGGCGCGTCACGGCGTCGACCAGCGCCGCGCGCGTCTTCAGCAGGAGCGTCGACTCCCGGTCGCGGCACAGTTCGCCTTTCCAGCGGTAGACGCTTTCGACGCCGGGGACGATGTTGGCGCAGGCTACGAGTCTCTCTTGCACCAAGTTCTCCGCGATCCCGGAAGCCTTTTCGGGCGGGCAGTTGCAGATCAAGAGGCGGTAGCCTTCGCGGGTCTGGTCCATCGTTTCTCCTGCCGGATGAGCCCAGGATAGCACCGATTCCGCTCCTGGCGCCAACTCTCTGGAAAGGTAGTAACTGCCTGTGAACCGTCATGTTATGCTCCCTATGAGGAAACTCGATGCCGGACGAAAAACTGCAAGTCTTGGTCGTGGATGACGAGCTCGACGTGGGAGAATTCCTCTCCCGCGTCTTGAAGTCCCTCGGCCATGAAGTCACTGCCGCGACCAGCGCGCCCGAGGCGATCCAACTCCTGGGAGCCAGGAAGTTCGATCTGGTCATCAGCGACTGGCGAATGCCCGGCTACCTGGGTTCGGAGCTCTACGAACAGATCGCACTCAACTGGCCCGCCCTGTTGCAGCGATTCCTGCTCGTCACCGGCGACATCTACGGCGACGACATCAGCGCGTTCCTGGACCGTACCCACGTGCCCTATCTCAACAAACCGTGCAGGGCCGCGGATGTTCGCGAGGCGGTTGAGAGGGTGCTGGAGGCTACTCGGTCGTGACGGCCGAGTCGGTTGAGACGCCGGACTCGGTCACGGTCGGGAACTGAATCCGGAACGTGGTGCCGGCTTTCGGGCTGGAGGCAACGAAGATTCGAGCGTTCATTCGCCGGCAGATCGAGTGCACGAGCGTCAGGCCCAGCCCGACGCCCTGCCCCGGCGGCTTGGTTGTGAAGAAGGGGTCGAAAATTCGGCGCTCGACCTCCGGGGTCATGCCATGCCCCGTATCGGCGACCTCCAGTTGCACGTCTCCACCCGGCTGAGGCCAGAGCCGCACGCGCAACTCGCCGCCGGGAGACATCGACTCCACCGCGTTGAGGAACAGCGCCAGCAGGGCGTCCTTCAACTCGCCTGCGTTGCCTCGGATTCTCGGGACGATCTTGGTCTGGGCGTGCAGGCGGATCTGGCTTTCGTGAAGGTGCACCCGCAGCATCTCCAGCGTGCTCGAGACCAGGGAATGAAGATCGACCATGCCGGAGCGGTTCACGGCCGGATTGGCCACCTGGATGAAACGGCGGATGAGCTTGGTGCAGCGATCGGCGGCGTCCAGGATCCGATGGGCCTTCTGGGTCGATGGCGAATCGGGCTCGGCAGCCAACTCTTCGGCGCAGCCCATGATGATCGCCAGCGGGTTGTTCATTTCGTGGCTCAGGCCCCCCAGCAAAATGCCGAGCGTCGCGAGGCGTGAGGCGATCTGCATCTGCATTTCGTTTTCGCGCTCGTCGGTCACGTCCAGGACCGTAGCCACCGTTCCCAGACGGAGATCGCGGTCGAACACCGGAGCGCATCGAATCTGCAGCAGACAGCCTGGCTTCGCGGTCACACGCAATTCGGCCGGCGAACGACTGCAGCTGCCGCCTCGGATATTGTTGACGAGCTCAGGGGGAAGCGAGGCGCAAGGCCCACCTGGCAAGGGATCGGCCAGGCCGAGCAGCTCGCGGGCGCGTTTGCTCACGATGGCTGGCTCGCCGCGTTCGTCGAGAAACACGATTCCGGCGGGTTGCGCCTCCAACAGCGCTCCGAGCTTGGCCTGCTCTCGAAACCGGCTCGCGCGAAGCTTCACGATGACTTCGTCGGCGATGTTCTGCAACGTCTTCCTTGCCCCCGCCGATATCGCGCGGGCCGAGGGCGCCATCAGGGCGTTCAACTTCCTGGCGACTTCGTCCTCGCGGGTCGCCTGGCTCAGGGTCGAGCTGGCTTCCAGAAGCAGCTCCAGCTCCGCGTTGCGCTGTCTCAGCGACTTGAGCAGGCCGGCTCGTTCGATGACTCGTTCTATGACACGTTCGATGTCGTTGTCGAAGACGGGTTTGACCAGATAGTCGCTGGCGCCCTGGTGCAGGGCTTCCACGGCCGTGGACAGATCGGGCTTGCCCGTGATGACGATGATCGCCGAGTCGGGCCAGCGCAGCCGCACCGCCTTCACGACCTCCAGGCCGTCCAGCTCGGGCATCAGCATGTCAGTTATGACGCAGTCGAACTCTTCGAGCTGAAGCCGGGCGACGGCCTGGAGCGGATTGGAAAACGTCTCGACCTCGTGGCCTCCGATTCGCAGCAGGTCCTGCATCCCCATGAGGATGGGCTGCTCGTCGTCGACGACCATGATCCGGCGTTTCATCCCGTTTGCTCCATGGAGTGGCCCGCTGGGAAAGTTGCTTCGAGCGTCGATTCCTCTCCCGGAAGGGGTTGTACCCGGATTATGCCGCCTTGTTCGCGGACTAATGAGTGGCCGATGACTGTCCTCGCTAGCTGCCTAGGTCCTGGCGTCCGAGCACCCGCGAAGCCGTCCGTCTCGCGTCGCGCGCGAGGACGATTTCCCAGGGGAAACGGAGTGCGACATGGTATTCTCGCGCCTTCGCGGTGTCAAGAAGTCCGACGGGGCAAACGAAAATTCTCACAGTCTTCGGCAGACGGACATGGGCGCTTCCATAAGTGGTTTCGATCCGAACGCGCCGGCGGCCGCGGGTGCGGGCATCTTTGGCTTGCCGTTCTCGCCGCAGCAGGCCGCACTGGTTCTGATCCCCGTGCCCTGGGAGGCGACGACCTCCTACGGCGGCGGCACCTCCGCGGGCCCCTCTTCAATCCTGGCGGCGAGCCGGCAGGTCGACCTCTTCGATCTCGAAGCCGCCAGGGCCTATGAGGCTGGAATCGCGATGCTCGACGAGAGCGAGGAGATCCGATCCTGGAACCAGCAGGCAAAGGGCCTGGCGGCACCGATCGTCGCCGCGGGCGGCGCAGGCGAGACAGATCCGAGGATGGGAAGGGCGTTGCGAAAGGTCAACGAGTTGTCCGAACTGGTCAATGAGTCGGTGCGCCGGGCGACCGCGGAATGGCTGGCTGCGGGAAAGCTCGTCGGAGTGGTCGGGGGGGACCACTCCTCGCCCTTTGGCGCCATCCAGGCCGTCGCCGCCGTCACGCCGAGCTTCGGAATCCTGCACCTGGACGCGCACTCCGACCTGCGCCGTGCCTACGAAGGGTTCACGTATTCGCACGCCTCCATCATGGAAAACGTGCTGCGGCAAGTCCCCCAGGTCCATGCGCTGGTGCAAGTCGGCATTCGCGACTTCTGCGAGGAGGAGTACGATCGGATCCGCGCCCAGCGCGATCGCGTGCACGTCTTCTTCGACGCGAGCTTGGCGGACGCCAGGTTCGGCGGCACCCCCTGGGCGCAACTCGTGGAGCGCATGATCCATCCTCTGCCTCAGCACGTTTGGCTGAGCTTCGACATCGACGGGCTCGATCCGGCGCTCTGTCCCCACACGGGGACGCCCGTGCCCGGAGGGCTCTCGTTTCAGGATGCCTGCTTTCTGGTTCGCGCCGTGGCGCGGTCGGGGCGCCGGATCGTCGGCTTCGACCTCTGCGAAGTGGCGCCAGGCCCCGACGGCGACGAGTGGGACGCCAACGTCGGCGCTCGGATGCTCTACAAGATGGCCATATGGACCTTGGTGTCCGGAGAAAGATGCGGGCCGTGAAACCATGACGGCCCCTGGCCCGTAGTAAGCCTTGGCGCAACAGCGCTGTTCCTCCCCATACCGAAATCGGGAGCATAAGAGAGGCCCTTCGTGAATCCTGCCCAGCCCTACCACCGGTTCGAGTACCGTCACGTCTTGGTCGCCCTTGCCATCCTTGCGGCGGGGGCTGCGTCGGGGCCGGCGCTGGCCGGTCCGCTCGACGATGCCGAGGACGCCACGCCGACGGCCGCGGAAGTCCGGCAGCCACAGCGGCCCAGCGCGGCTGACGACTTCGATTTCGGCGACCTGCGAAACAAGGGCCCGGACCGCCAGCAGCGGCCGCCCGAGGAGCAGCCCCAACAGAAGCCGAAGGGAAAGGTCAAGTACGACCGGGTCGACGGCGGGAACCAGGATGGAACCTCCGAGGCCCGGGACCATCTGGCGGAGGTCATCGGCACCAGCCGAGTCGGCTTCGATCGCGAGACCCTGGCCCGCGCCAGCTTCCGAGACCTGCAGTTGCTGAAGGCCTGGTTCGACCAGGTGCAGCACATGACTCCCGATTTCCCCAAGAACGCGCAGCACGCCCGCGAGAAGATGAAGGGCGACCTCTCGACTCAAACGAACTATTCGCTCTACAAAGCCCGCACCAAGGGCTGGTTCGACAAGCAGCACGACTCCGACGACTTCACCGTTGTGGCCAGCTTCCTGCGCTTCGCCCGCGACCAGCAGCCGCCGGCCCCGCTTCTCACCAACATCGCCGAGCACCTTCGCGACCTCACGGTCGCTGCCGGCCCCGCCTACAAGGTGGACATCAAGCCCGACGAGGCCATCGACCCCGACAAGCTGGCCCAGAAGTTCGAGCGTGACCTGGACAAGGGCGCGCTGCAGTTCGGCGCCACCTACCTGCAGGGCCTGATGATGGACGACAAGGCGTTCGGCGTCGCCCTGAAGCTCTCGCAGATGCCCGACGAGGCGCTGGTCTACCTGAACCAGCCGCCCACCCGCTCCGACTTCGACACCGGATCGGGCCGCGACCGCCAGCAGCAGACCTCCGACGAGCCTGCCGAGGTGGCCGCTGCGCGTCGCGATGCCCAGCAGGCTGCGGCCCAGGTCGCTCAGGCCGAGCGCGGCATGGCCGATGCAACGGCCGGCCTGAGCGGCGGCAAGTGGACCCGTGAGAGCCTTCTCGACGCCGTCGTCAAGGACCCGAAGATCGACGCGGGCAAGATCGCCGAAGCCGGCCAGCAGCTGGCGAAGGCGCGCAAGATCGAAACCGCCGCCCGCGGCCGGCTGGCCGCACTGGAGCGGGATGCCCGCACGGCCCGCGAAGGCGGGGCCACGATCGCCCGGCGCTACGAGCAACTCGCAGGGGTCCTGGGAAAGCAGCCCGAGGACGTCACGTTCGCCGGCCCGCTGGCCAAGCACCGCGCGCTGATCGAGCGCAAGTTGCAGGCGACCAGCGCCGACGCGCTGGCCAAGGCGCTCTTCGACGCGCGCCGAGATCCGGTGAAGATGGCTCAGCTCGTCAAGGATGCCGACCGCCTGGAGAAGGCCGTCCAGTATCAGGTAACCGCCGAGGACAGCTTCGGCAAGTTGGCCAAGCAGAAGGCTGCGCTCGACAAGGCTGCCGAAGGCATGAAGCTCGCCCCGAATGCCCCCGCCGATCTGAAGTCGGAGGTGGACAAGATCAAGTCCGACCTGGGCGCGCAGCAGCCGGCCCAATGGGAGGGTGCCTTCTGGGAGCAGCGAAACGTCAACGGCATCAAGACGAAGGCCGACGCGCTCTCGAAGGACCTCGCCGCCATCGGCGACCGGATGAAGGCCATCGCTTCTCGCAGCCAGGCTCTGGAGAACAAGGAGAAGACCGAGCGGCAGATCAACGACGCCCAGGCGCAGCGTTTCCGCGAGGACCTCTCCAACGACGAAGTCCAGGAAGTCCTCTTTGCCACGCCGCTTGCCGGCAAGGTGAAGCCGCACGTGAAGCGCGGTGTGACGGTGCTCGATCGGCTCGGCAACCGCGTGGGCGCCCTGCCCCCCGCAGAGAAGGCCGACATCATCGGCGCCTTGATGCAGTCGGCCGATTCGTCCAACTCGGTGCGCGCTTTCAAGATCAAGATCCCCGAGAAGTTCCGCAAGTCCAAGAAGATCGAAGAGGGCTTCGTCCCCTCGATGCACTTCGGCCCCGTGGATGCCGACGGGTTGTCCGCGGCCCTGGCATCGGCCAAGCCGGCCGCCGAGGGCACGGAAGAGAGCGCCTCAGCCACGGGCGCGGCGTCACCGGACAAGGAAAAAGAGCGAACCATCGCCGAGGCGTCTGCGCAGTTCTGGAGCCGCTTGCAGATCTCGTCGGCCGACCTGGAGACGGGCAAGGTGCAGTACACGATGGATCTGATCGACCGGACCTGGCCCGCCAACAACGCGTGCAAATTCAAGGACGCGCTCCTGAAGCGTTTCCGGGACGCCCTCGACAAGTGGGACAAGGCTATCCCCGGAAGCGTGGATAGGGCCGCCTACGAGCAGCTCGCGCGGATGGAGAACACCAAGGAGCTCTCGAGCTCGGGCCTGGAGAAGGAGGCCGCGGACTACGGCAAGGTCGAGCTGCACAAGCTCGAGGCGCTCGTCAAGGCGCACAAGGAAACCGCGCCTCCCAGCTACTACCGCTGGGGCGTCCCGATGTCCGTGATGGAAGCTCGCTAAACGTCGGGTGCCAGGTGTCAGGCGCGAATCCCGGCCGCCGTCTCCCCGACCAAGCGCGCGCCCGGAACGTGACCTGCGATTGAGGTTGCAGCCCCTGACACCTGCCCCCGGCACCTACTTGGCGACGCGGAACCCCACGTTGAAGTAGTTGAACGTGGGAAAGCTGCGGGCGAAGTCGCGCCGGGTGGCGCGGAGCTGGGACGGCAGGCTGGACCAGCTTCCACCGCGCAGGACGCGCATCGTGCCGCGAGTGGGGCCGGAGGGATCTCGGGCGGGGCTCATCTGGTAATAGAGCGGGTCGTACCAGTCCGAGCACCACTCGGCGACATTGCCGGCCATGTCCAGGCATCTCCACGGCGAGGCGCCCGTGGGGAAACGGCCGACGAGCGAAGCGAACTCGAAACCGTCCCCACGGCCGGCGCCTGAGCCGCAGTTGGCGCGCCAGGCCCCGCCTTCGCCGGGGGGCTCGTTGCCCCAGGGATACGTGCGACCGTCGGTGCCGCGGGCGGCAAACTCCCACTCGGCCTCCGTCGGCAGCCGCAGGCCAGCCCAGCGGCAGTAGGCGCCGGCGTCGTCCCAGCTCACGCCAAAAACGGCGTAGTCGTCGCGATTGCACCAGTCTGGCCGCTCGGGGAGAGCGTGGCGGGTGGCTCTGCAGAAGCGGGCGTACTGGGCCCAGGTCGTCTCAGTGCGCCCGATGTGGTAGGGCGAAAGAGTCACTTTATGAATTGGCTTCTCGTCGTCGCTGCCCGCGGCCGAGCCCATCATGAAAACGCCGCCTGGGATGTAGATCATCCGGCTTCCGTCCCAGGCGTTGACGTAATCCTCGCCCCGCGAGTAGGCGGCAGCGTGTGCGTCGCCGGGCGCGGCCGCCCCTGCGGAGCCGGCCGCGAGCGCCGCGGCCAGCAGCGCGAGCCCCAGCTTCCTCACAACCGCCCCCCGGCCATCCGCAGCGCGAATGCCACCGCAGCGAAGGCGAACATCGAAAATAGCGCGCCGCATCCCAGGGCATAGGCTCGCCACCTTCGCCCTCGCGGGTCGCGCCGCGCCATCACGAACCGGGCTGCGGCGGAGATCCAGCGTCCGAACATCAGTGCAGCCACCGCCGCGATCGCCCAGGCGGCCGCGGCGTGCCGCGTCACGGGCGCCTGCCCCGGCACCGGCACGCCCGCGGCCCGGACGAGCCACGGCCACAGGTATCCTGCCATCGGCACCAGCGCGAGCATTCCCCAGCGCCAGAGTGCGCTGTCGAGGCTGGCCCGGGCGTAGAGGGCCCTCTTTCGGACCTGCGTGTGCGGGTCCGTGGCGGCGACGACAAGCTCGACGGGGATCTGGGCCAAGCGATGCATCAGCGCGTTCTTGTCGGGCGAGCGATCCAGCGCCTGGTCCAGCCGTATCACCAGCTCCTCGGCCCAGCGAAACTTGCGCGAACGCAGCCAGGCAATCGTCTCCAGGGCGGCTCGCACGTGCTCGGCATCCGAGGAGCGCTGGAGCACGAACTTCTCCAGCTCCTTGTTCAGGTTGCTGACGGGGTCCCGGAGCCAGGGCAGCTCGTGCATCTTTTGAGTCTTGAGAATCGCCTGGAGCCGCTCGGCCCGCGATTCCACCTCGCGGGCGCGACCCTCCAGTGCCAGCGCCACGAGGTGCACCTGGAAAGCGGCCAGCAGCTCGGACACCGCGGGGTGCTTGGGCACCAGCGGCAGCAGCAGCCCGAAGGTTTTCTGGAAGTGGTCGAAGTCGCCCTTCTCCCCGAGCGCGGCGATCGCCTCCTTGGCCAAACGTTGGAAGTTCACCTCGCGCGACGCGTTGATCAGCGGGCCCACCTGCGGATCGTCGCCTATGCCTCGGACCTGGTCGGCCAGGTCGAGCAACGGCTGGATGCGGTCGTACATCTGGCCCTGCAATACCGAGCGCAGCGCGTTCCAGAGCGGCCCGACGAAAGTCTGCGGCAACTTTTGCCGCGAGCACCAGCCCTGAAGCCGCATCCAGGCCCCCATCTCCCGGGTCAGCTCCTGCTGCTGCTCGTCGGAGAGCGCCCCTCCGGCGCCTGTCGGCTCGAACCCCGCGAGCTTGGCGGTAAAGGCGGAGTCGAAGGCGGCCGCCAACGTCGAGACTCGCGGGTCCTCCTCCAGCTTCACTTCCTGCAGTCCCAGCAGCGACAGGGCGTCCCCGAAACGAGCCGGGTCCTTCACCATGTCGACCACGGTGGTGATGAACTCGTCCTCGTGGCCGTCGAGCATGCTCGCGAACAGCGGCGCCAGGTCGGGCCGGGCGTGCGACAGCTCCTCTTGCAGACGCCGGCCCCAGTGGCATCCGGCGACGATCCGCCCGGCCTTCAGCTCCTGGCCCAGCCGCTTGCGGAAAGCCCTGAGCGTGGCCGCCATCAGCGAGATCTCCGGGCAGAGCATCAGCAGCGAGCTGATCTCGCGATAGATGGCGTCCGGTTTCCCGCCGGTATCGCACTGCCGCTGCACGGTCATGCAGCGCTCTTGCAGCGCCCCGCTCTTCAGTCCGGCCAGCGTCTCGATGGCCCCCTTGACCGGCCAGGTCACGCCGCGAAGGGCGTCGATCAAACGGTCCGAACGTTCGAACTGCCCCTTGCGCAGCAGGTCCTGGAGTCGCTCCAGAGCGAGTTTGAAAAGGGCGGGGCCTTCCTGCGCCAGCATCTCCAGGTCCGACATCTGGGTGAGCGCGCGCGCCAGCGTGTCGGCGGGATCGTCACCTTCCAGAGCCGTTTGCACTTCCTGCATCAGGGCGCGCCTGTAGGCCACGATCACGTCTGCCCAGCGCTGCTTCCACCGGTTCGTCGAGTCGAGCCCGACCAGCTCCGAGAACGGGCGGCGCAGGTCTCGGAAGCGCCCCGTGTGGCCAGCCGCGAGCAGGCGCTGAACCAGGCCCAGCGCGGTTTCCTGCACCGGATCTCGCCAGTCGGGTGGACCCTCGGGTCCCAGCGCCTCGCGGGCCAGCGACAGCGCTTCCATCGGCTCGTTGTCCCAGAACTCGACATCCCTCAGCATGCCGAAGGCCCGGTCTCTCAAGATGTCGAGTAAGCGGGGCTCACACGTTGCGAAGCCTCCTTCCGGCACGGCGTCGACGCTGGCTTCTTCGCCCTTGAGCTCGCAAATCGCGTGTCCGATCCAGACGAAGTCGACCGTCAGGTCGTCGTCCACCGAGGCCGAGTCGCCAATGATCGTGATCGATTCCAGCAGCGATCGGATCGGCGGGAGCAGGTCCGGCCACGGGAACGGCGACGGCAGATCGGTGACGGCCAGAACCCCGCCGTTGAGGCGCATCAGCCTCTCTGCCGGGGCGTCGGCCAGATCCTCCACTGTGACGTCCGCATCTACCGGCGGCGGCTTCAGGACGTTGACGGCGTGCTGGGTCTCCCAGTGCGCTTCGATGACCAGGTAGCCGACCCGATCGCCCATGCCCTGGCAGTCGGCGCACTCCGACTCGGCGGACCCCTTGCAAACGTCGCACAGCACGGAATCTTCGCCGTTGCAGGCCGCGCACTTCGCTCGTCCTCGCCCACGGCAGTGGAGGCACTTCATCTGCCGCTCGGTGGAAGGGATTCGCAGCTCGGTGAGTCGCTTGTCGCCTGTGGGGCGCTCCACGCCGAACATCGGCTCCCACGGATCGATGTCCGACGCGGCCTCGAACACGGGCTTGCTGAAGCGCTGATTGCGGTAGACGTCGAAGCGCTCCACCACCTGGCGCTTCTCGTAGCTGAGCGCGCGCCGCAGAATGTACGCCGGATGCCGGAAGGCGCTGTCCACCTTCAGCCCGGCCGCAACTCGCTGCGCCAGGCGCGTCATCCCGGGCAACGCCTGTCCGGCGATCGACGCCAGGAGGCGGCTTCCCGGGGGCAAGCGCCATTCGACGGAGGCCTGCGGAGCCTTGTCCGGGTGACTCTCGAGCACGGCGGGCCGCGTCGCCGCCGCATGGGCCCGCTTTCGGTTGCCGGTGAACTGCGCCGTGGCGCGCCCCTCGAGGTCGCGGGTCGCGCGGCCCGAGAGAGTCGGCTCCTTGCGTCGACCGGTCGGTTCGGGCTGAGGCGCGATCGCGGCGACCAGAGCCCGGCGCATCTCCTCGGCGGTGGCGTAGCGGTCGTCGGGGTTCTTGGCCAGCGATCGGTCGAGGAAGTCCCGCAGCGCGGCCGGCAGGTGGGCCGGGATCTCCGGCGCCTCCATGACATGACCGCGCATGATCTCCAGGGGAGTGCCCGTGAACGGTCGGCGCCCGACGAGCATCTCGTAGGCCATCACACCCGCCGCATAGATGTCGACGCGGTGATCGTGTCGCCGGCCGAACTGCTCCGGAGCCATGTATGCCGGCGTCCCCTTGATGACGTCCTCCGAGGTCTTCTTGGACGCCTGGGACGAGCGGGCGATGCCGAAGTCGGTGATCTTGAGGATGCCGTCGGGGCGGGCCAGGATGTTCTCGGGCTTCAGGTCGCGGTGAACGACCTTGTGGGCGTGCGCATGGGCCAGCCCGGCCAGCACGTGGTCGAGGAGCCTTCCGGCGTCCTCGGGCGGCAGGGCCACGCCCTCCATCAGCAGACGGTCCAGCGGCTTGCCCTCCACGAACTCCAGCACCAGCAGTAGGCCCGTGGCCGGCGGCGCCAAAGGAAGACTCGTGAGGAAGGTGACGATGTTGGGGTGCGGGGGCATGGCTGCCAGCGCCTGGGCCTCGCTCAGGATCGACGCCGGGTCGCCCTCCACGATCCACTTGACGGCCACGTCGCGCAGCCGCTGGCCCCCGAGCATTTCCTCGGCCTTGAAAACGTAGGCAAAGGAGCCCGCGCCGAGAAAATGCTTCAGCACGTACCGGCCTTGCTGCAGGGACTTTCCGACGAGGGCCTTGGGGTTGAAGCGTTTGTTGGCGAGCATTTCCCGCTCCGCGACCTCCCCTCGCGGGCTGGCGGCTTGCCCTTGGCCCGAGATCCGCCGTCCCGGGAAGGGCTCCGCGCAGCCCGACGAATATACGCTGTCGGTGGAGCGTGACGCCAGAGACAGATTGGCCCGGTCTCATCCTTTTGACCTCAACCTGCCGATACCCCATCCGGCGGTTCAGGAGGAGCCGTGGCTCGGGTTCACCATGACGACGTCGCGTAACCGGGACACCTCGGTGCCGTTCCAGGGCACCGTGCTGCTGATTTCGAGTCCCGGCGAGACGGCGGCGGAGCGGCTGGAACGGTTGCTGCAGTCTCGGCCGGCCCTCAGACCCGCGGTCCGTCAGGTCACGCAGTCCGATCTGGCCAACCATCGGCTGGCGGAACTGGCCTCGCGAGTCGCCGAAGTCAATCCGTGCGTGATCCTGGCGGCAGGTTCCATTGCGGCGGACGCTGCGGCACGCTGGGCGCCTTACTATCCTCCCCCTGCTCCGGCGGTCGTGCGGCTTGCGAGCACTGAAAAGGGGCCGCTGAAGCTCGAGGCGGGCGGCGAGCTCGAGAGCTGGCTCGACGGCGGGGCGTGGCGAAGCTCGGCAGCCGGCTCCAGGCTGGGCGTGCGGGACGGCCGCGCGGTGGAAGGCGCGCAGGCCGCGCTGGGGACGCTGACGCGCCTGGCGCCGGCGGCGGTGGAACTGCTTCTCGGCTACGCAAAACCCTTTCCCGGCCCGGGCTCCGACGCTCTGGGCTCGGCCGCACTGCGGCTCGGCGACACGGTCTACCCCTGCAACCTGATGGCGGTGCGAGGAGTCGAACCGGCGTTGCTCCAGCCGGTGTCGCTGGCGGACTACCTCTATGGAACCCGCTCGGCGTTGATCCACGTGGAGGTCTCAGAGACGATCGGCGCTTGCTACGCGCGCAACGTGCTGGGCCTTCGCCTGTTTGGCGTGTCCAGGGCCGCTCGCGAGCGGATGGCCGGCGAGCTTGCACGGATGAACGACGACTGGCTTGGCGGCCGTCTGGTGCCCGGGCGAATCTTCGACAGCTCGGCGATGCTCGCCGCGCGGGCGCTGGAGGCCGGCGGCTGGGCGGTGCGCGCCGGGTGGCCGAGGGGCCCGCTCGACCTGTTCCTGAGGTTGCGGGCTCTGGCGGACCGGGCGGGCGGGGCGAGGGTGCTGGTCCACTATCGGCGAGTGAGCGCCTCGCAGTCGCTTCATCGGGAGGACGCCTTTCCCTGGCGGCTTCTGTTGCCGTGGACGGACGAATCGCTTCGCCGTCGCCTGGAGACCGAGGCCGAGCTGCGCCTGGAGGCCGCGGAGGACGGCTCGAAGATGGAGCTGGACGCGCGGGCGTTCCACTGGTCGAGCAGTGTGCCGGGCGACGGGCGAGTGATGGTCGCGCCCGGGCCTGCGCCGGTGAGGGCCGCGGTCCACGCGGCCGGCGCGCGAGCCCTGACTCACAGGGAGCCGGCCTTCTCAGCCCTGTTCGAGGACGTCACGCGCAAGCTCCTGGGTCTGGTGGGAGCCGGTTCCGAACGGCACCAGCCGCTGCTGCTGGCCGGCTCGGGGTCGGCGGCGGTCGAAGCTTCGGTGGAGTCGATGGCTCGATTGGGTCGTCTCGTCGTGGTGTCCAACGGCCAGTACGGCGACCGGCTGGCCCAGCTCGCCTCGACCTACGCGCCGGGCGCCAGTCACGTCGTGGAGTTCGCGCCCGGGACGCCCGTCGACGGCGCCGTGGTGCGCAAGACGCTCAAATCTCAAAGGAGCGCTTCGGTTTTCTTGTTGGCCGCCCATCACGAGACGGGCACCGGCATGTTGAACGACGTCGAGGAGCTCTCCGCCATTTGCAAGGAGACCGGCGCGGCATTCTTCGTCGACGCCGTCGGCAGCCTGGGCGCCCACTGCGTGGACCTCCCCGGGCTCGGCATTGCGCTGCTCGCCGGGGCGCCCGACATGGCCCTGGGCGGTACGCCCGGCGTGAGCTTCGTCATCGGCGAACGGCAGCTCTTCCGGCGCCTGCAGTCGACCCAGCCCCGGGTGCGGTACCTGGACCTCTCGATCCACTACAAGCTGGCTGTCGAACGGGCCCAGATGCCCAACACGCCGGCGCTGCAGGCGTTGATGGGTCTGGCGACTGCGCTGGGCGATTTGCTCTCCCGTGGTCCCGACGGAGTCGCCGCAGAGTTGGCCCGGCGCGCGGCGGCGCTCCGGCGGTCGCTGCTCACGCTCGGGTTCCAGTTCCCCGTCGAGATGCGGCTGCTTTCCAGCGTGTTGACGCCGATCCTGATGCCGCCGGGTGTCGCGGCCGCGGATTTGCACGAGGCACTGTTGGCACGCGGGTGCGTCACGGAGCGCTCGGGCCCGCCCCACGCCGAGAACGGCTTGCTGATCGGTCACGCGGGCGCTCTTTCCGCGGGGGACCTGGCGCGCTTCCTCGAGGTAGTCGAAGCCGAGTTGCACCACCTGCAGCAAGTTCCAGGCGCGGCCCAATCGCCCAGATCGGTCGAAGAACCCGGACGGCCCTCGGGAGCACAGCCGGCGCCTCCGGGCGCAGCGGCGCGCAAGCGGGCCTGGTGGTGGCCGGCCGGAACATTTGCCAGCTCCGGCAAGTAGTGGGGCATGAAACGGCCCGCGCACGGGGAACGGTTTTCCCGTGTACCGAGGGCCGGGTTTACAGACGCCTGCCCCTGCCTGCATGTTCGCCCTTCTTCGCGCCGAACGACTCGGCCGCGCCGCCGCGATAGCGACGCTGTTTCTGGCGCTGGCAGCCCCCGCGGGCGCCCAGGAATTCCTCCGGGACGCGATGGCCCCCTGGACCCAGGTGGGCCGGGCGCTTCGCGAGGCCGGCGTGTATCACAAGCGGCCCGCCATCCAGGCCGAATTGAAGGCTGCCGGCGTCGACCGCGCGGTCCTCGGCGGTTTGCGCGATAAGCCGCCCTCGGACCTGCTCAACGACATCCTCGCTTTTGCCGGCGTGCCTGCGGCCAAGCGTGCGCCCATCGTGGCCCGATACGGCGGCCCTGCCGTTCACCACCCGCTGCTGTTGGAAATCGGTGGCGAAAAGGTCAACGTCAACGAACCCTTCCAGCTCGAGAAGCGTCTGGAAGCGGCCGAGGTCTCGCCGGAGGCGCGGCACGTGCTGGTGTCCGAGCGGGCCAAGGGCGAGTTCAAGGACCTGGCCGACTTCGAGGCGCGGATGCAACGGCAAACGGCCATGGACGGTCAAGTGGCCAAGGCGGTCTCGCGAGTCGTGGACGCCGGAGGCGCCCCGAGCGCTGGGCCCGTCCCCGGACCCAAGGCGCCCGACGCCGCCGCCCGTCCGCCCATACCCCTCGGAGGACCCGCTGGAGCCACTGGAGCCGGCGCATCCAATGTGTCTCCAAAGCTCCCGGCCCGGCTGCGGGACTTCCTCACCAACCAATCCGGCGGGAAGAGCATTCTCCCGGTCGGCGCCCAGAAGTACTTTGCCAGTCCGGTCCAGTCGCTGCTGACGCTGATGGTCTTCCAGGCCGCGGCCCAGTACCGCGCCACGGGCCGGGTCGACATCGGCAAGGCCGTCTCCTCCACCCTCGATTCGCCCCAGGTCTGGGCGGGCCTCGTCGCCGCGGGCGCCACGGCGCACCTCGTGCAGTCGCTGCAGGCCTCGCTGGCGCGGGACGCCGGAATGCGATCGATGTTCGCCCGGCTCCTCGGTGGCTTGCCGGGCTCGATTGCCGCGTTCGCGGCCTGGGAGATCGGCGCAGGCTACATGGCCGAGGCGATGAAGGGCGTTCGCGTGCCCGGCAAAGAGAGCGGTGCGGAGGTCACCTTCTCCGACATGGTCCAGCATCCTCAGGCGGGCGCGCAGGTCCTCGGCAACCTCTGCAAGATCGCCATCAACCCCATCACGCAGGCCAAGATCCTCGGCCGGGTCGTGCGCGAGCGCATCCTCACGGCGGAGTTCTTTTTCACCGCGGCAGGCATGTGGGCCGGCGGAAAGATCGGGACGTTTGCGGGCATCAAGGTCGGCGCGTGGGCAGGCGCGGCGTTCGGGCCCGCGGGCATCGGCATCGGGGCTGCAGCAGGCGGCATCGTCGGCGGCATCACGGGAGGCGTCATCGGCGGCTTCGGCGGCGCCTGGGCAGGCGCGGCCATCGACACCTGGATGGCGCGTCGCGCGTACACCCACGCCAAGGAGGCCCTCGAGAAGGCGGCCGACGATCCTCAGAAACGCCGCGACCTGGGCGAGAAGGGCATGGCGAAATCGCTCGACGCTCTGGATGAAGCGCGCCAGAAGCTGGTCGACAAGCTCAGCGTCGACTTCGCGGGAAAGGCCAAGAAGTACCTCTCCGAGAAGGACCTTCCCAAATCGGCCCCAGGGAAGGAGCCCTCGGCCGAGGAGGTGGCTCGGCGCAATCAAGGAATCCAGTCGCGCCAGCGCGAGGTCGAGGCCTCGCGAGTCGCTATTCTCGACGTCTTCCGCGAGGAGATGGATCTCCTGGGCAAGCTCATCGACGGCGCCAAAAAACGCGGCGAAGACCCGAGCGCCCTCATCCAGCGCGAGAACCGTGTCGTGATGGAGATGACGCTCTTTCTCGTCGGCAGCTCGCAAGTCGTGGGCGAGTTGAAGGCGCCGCTGCCGGGCGACGCGCTGGGCGTCTGGGGCGACGGCCTGGACGCTCCGCGCCCCGAAGCAGCACCGAGCTACCAGGGCCTGCCGGCGGCCGTTCGCTAGCGGTTTCCCGAGGCGCCAATGCCGCCGCCGGAACCTGTCGAAGACAGGATCTCTCCTGTGTGCTCGCGGCCGGCAGCCGCGCTCGTCTGGGTGACGATGCGGTTCAGCATGCCTGAGACACTTTGCCCCATCGTGGAGAGAGCCGCAGCGGCGATAATGGCGACCAAGCTGATTCCGAGACCCCACTCGACGATGCCCTGGCCTCGTCGCTGTGAGCGTGAAAGATATCTTCTGGTGCGGATCGGCATTGTTTTCTGGGGCACCGCGGCCGAAGGCGGAGGCCGCTGTGCCCGCCCTCACTTGGCAACCTCGGTGCCATAACTGGCTGCGAGGCCGAGAAACGCGCACCCCGCGGCGACGAGGTCGCCCGCGGGGCGCGTCGAGGGTGGCTCGGCTCCAGGATTATTTCGCCAACTTCTCCTTCTTGAGCCAACCGAGGACCTTGGAGTAAGCGTCCTCGCCGGCGGCAAGCTGCACGCCCTTCTCGTCGTAGAGGAAGAGATACGGAATCGAGTGAATGTCGTACTTGGCCCGCAGCGGCACATCCCAGTTGATTTCGAGCCCTTCCTTGGACTGCTTGGTGCCCAAGTTGAGTTTCAAGATCTTCAGGCCTTTCCGCTTCTTGGCGAGCGCGTCGAGCTTCGGTGACAGGGCCCGGCAGGGCGGGCAAGCCTGGCTGAAGATGTCGACGATGGTCGTGTGCCCGGGCTCGACGAGCTTGTCGATGTCCAAACTCTTCGTCGAGGCGTCGATCTCCTTCACGTTCTTCGACTCGGCCTCCTCGGCGCGAAGGGCGATGGGGGCTGCCGCGACGAGCGCGGCCAGCAGCAGCGGTGTGGCGACGTTCTTCCAGTTCAAGAGGTTCCTCCGATGTCGTAGGTAGGGGAAGGCTCAAGCCTTCCGTTTGAATTCCACACTACCGGCGGGGGGAGCATATCATCCGGGCGGCAAGCCACGAGGCATGGGCCCGATTGCGCGCCAGCCGGCTGGATAGGCCCTCCGAGGAACCTGCGCCGGCCAGGAGCCGCGCCGACCAGACAGCCTGCCTGAGCAACAAACCTGCGGCCTGGATTCCTCCCAGGGCCATCACGCACGCCGCGCCGCCGTGCTTGCGGAAGTACCGGTGCTGGCTCGAAAGAAGCACGTCCAGCAGGTCCATCCGTGCCTCCGAGCTGCCTCCTCCCTCGTGCACGGCCCCGGCCTCGGCCACCAACAGCGCGTGGAAGCCAAGGTCGGCCGCGCGGCGGAACCAGTCCGTCTCCTCATAATAGAGGAAGAAGCCCTCGTCGAAGAAACCGACTTGCTCGAATACGCGACGTGGGACCACGAAGGCGGCTCCGGCCACGAAGTCGCATCGGCCGCTGGTTTCGCGCCCGAGATCGGTGCGCCAGACGCGGCGTCGCATCGGGTTGCCTGGCCAGGCTCGGTGCACGAGCAACATCTCGAGCAGCTCCTGTCGAAGGGACGGGAACACGCGCACGCAGGGCGCCTCGCATCCGTTCGAATCGCGCAGGACCGGTCCTGCGCCGGCCGCCCCGGGATCGGGCTCCAGAGCCGACACCAGTTGCGCCAAACAGCCGCAATCGAGGGTCACATCCGCATTGCAGAACGCCAGCCAGTTGCCGCTGGCAAGCCGGGCCCCGGCGTTCAAGGCTGCCCCGTACCCAAGGTTGGCCGGCAGCGCCAAGATCCGCGCTGCGGGGGCGCTCCGCGCGGCCACGGAGAGACTGCCGTCCTTCGATGCCGTGTCGACGACCAGCGTTTCGTAGGCCCGATCGCCGCAAGCGTTCGGCACCGAGGCGAGAAACCGAGAAACCCGCGCCTCCGACTCGTGCGTCACAACGACCACGCTCAGCGCGGGGGCGAGGCTCATTTCGTTGCGGGCGGAAGATGGGCCAGCTCGAAGCTCTCCGTGGCCGGACGGCCGCCCGGCTCACGGAAGTGCTCGCAGTCTGCCGCTACGATGAGCCTGGCCGTCGGATCGGTCTGCGCTGCCCGGGGGATCGTGATTCGATACAGGCCGCGATCCCGGCGCATCACGCTCAAACCACGGGGAGTTCGGCCGCCCAGGGAGACACCCAGGGACAGGACGCCCCCCAGTCTCACGTCGAGCGCGTCCAGGTCGAGCGGCTTGCCGACGGCGCTGGCGGCGGTCAGGTCGAACTGTCCGGGCGTCTCGCGCCGAGCCAGGGCCAGCTTCACGTGATGCGGAAAGGCATAGGCCGAGTAGATGCGTTCGACCGGCATGGCCTTGTAAATGGGTCTGCCGACGCCGGTCAACGGGAAGTCGATCCCTCGGTCGGCGTAGACTTCCGCGAACACCACGCACGGGCGTCCATCGATGTCCGCCCGGCCGATGATGGCCGCGCCGTGGAGCGCGTACATCTTGCGTCGCAGCTCCTTGGAGTCGAACCGGGCCAGGAGGATGCCGTGGGCCCTCAGCGCCTGTTCGACCTTGGTGGCATTTTGCTGGATCGTGCTTTGGTCGCGCATCTCCCGGCTCACGACGGAGACATACTCCGCCTCCATCCCATACCGCCAGGGGGCTGCCGCGTAGGTGGTCGCACGGGTGATACCGGCTCGCTCCAGAGGCTCGGTCAGCAGGGGGGCGCGGACCTCGGTGAGCACCTTGCAGAAGCCTTCCAGACCCAGCGTCGGAGGCTCGCCCGTGACGGGATCGCGCATCATCGCCAGGGGCAGGCACGGCAGACCGCGCTCGCGGTACTGGACCTCGATCTCCCGAGGATCGACCCCCTGCTGGGCGAGGCCCGTCAACCAGCCGGTGTGGGTGAGAGGGGGCATCGCCATCCTGCTTCGCCACCAATCGGCGACCAGGGCCGCCGCCACAGGAATGCTCTTGAGTGGAGGATCGAGCTGGGTCTCGTCGTAATGGAGCGGCTGACGCAGCCGACCGGAGGCATTGAGCTGGGCAACGTACTCCAGGAGCGGGTCTTGGACCTGGGCCGGCAGGCGGTCCCAACCTCTGATCAGATAGGCTCCGGGCAACTGGCCGGGATCGCCAATGCTCATCGGAGAGTACTCGGTTTCCGACTTGAGCCCGGAAGCTTCCTGACCGCGCAATCCTTCCAACCGGGTCAGCGCCTCCGCTTCCGTTCGCAAAGACACGGGCTTTCCACCCGGGCAGAAGAGGGGCCAGGCGAGGATGCCCCCGGCGGACGGCTCGACGTGGATCAGGCCGCACACCCGCTCTTCATGCTTGCCGCGATCGCGGGTCAAGGCGGGGACGAGGTATTTCAACACTCGGGACCCCGCGCGAACGGCATAGGGAAACCCGGGGCGATCGATGTTCGCCAAGAAGCTGGCGCGGTCGAGAGCCAACGCATCATCCGTATCCGGCTTGCGAGCCTGGGCCGCAGCCAGAGAGGCAGCTACACGCCGTCCGATCTCGGCTGGCGAGAGGGCCGCGGCCGCAGGCGCCGACGTCGGAACGGTTGCCGTTGCAGTTGCGGTCTGGGGGGCAGGCAGGGACGCCTCGGGAGCGGCGACACGGTCCCCTCGCCCGGGCTTACGGTGGCGGTGGCGACTTCGAGCGTCGGCGTGGCCGGTCAGTCCCTGCGTCAGGGCGACCAGCAACATCAGCACTAGGAGTCGCTTCGAATTCACCTGCCGCGAGCCTCCGGGCGGCCTGCATCCCGCCGGTCCTTGACGAGAGCGGCGGCCAGTGTACCATACTCTCCCGCACCGGGCCGGTGTCCGGCCCACTCGCGGAACAGACGGGGGCCGCTAGCCCCGGAGTGCGCCCATGGATTCCAGGATGGTTACGACGGCCTTTCATCTGGAGGGCTGGAAGACGGTGAAACACTACGGTGTCGTGCGCGGCATCTCGGTGCGCTCTCGCTCGCTCCTCGGCAACATTGCGGGCGGGCTCCAGACGCTGCTGGGTGGGGACATTTCCATCTATCGAAACCTCTGCGAGAAGGCTCGCAAGGAAGCCTTCGACGTGATGATGCAGCACGCCGAAGAGGTCGGGGCGAACGCCATCGTCGGGATGCGATACGACGCCAACGAAGTGATCGACGGCGTCACCGAGGTCCTCTGCTACGGCACCGCCGTGGGGATGGAAAAGGTGAGCGCCGAGGACACTCGCGGCGAGGTTGGCGCGGAAGAAGTGGTCTAGGGAGTCCTCTCCGCAGCTGCGGCCGACTCACTGCGGCCGCCCCTACTTCCTCTTCTTGCTTGCCCCGTTGGCGGGGAAGAGCGTCTCGGCGCGGTCCACGAAGCTGGCCAGCATCTTCGGGAGCATCTGCTTTGTCATCTGATCCATGATGAAACCGGGTACGAACAGACCGAAGCCGACCTCCAGCGAGTAGGTCACCTCGGTCTCCTCGGCGCCCAGGGCCTTGAGAAACCAGCTGCCGTTGTTCTTCTTGAGCAGGTTGCTCTCGAGGAGCGTCCACTCCAGCGACTTGCCGGGCTTCTCGACGGTCTGGATCGTATAATCGACGCGCTTGATCAGGTCGAGTACGAACTTGACCTTGCAGCCGGTTTTCTTTCGCTCCAGGATCGAGCACTCGGTCATACCGTCCACGAACTCGGGGTACCGGCCGTAGTCGGAGATGACGGAGTAGAAGTCCTTCAGGGAGACTCGGACGATGGTTTGTTCGGTAGCCTGGGCCATGGTCTAGGGGCGCTGCCGCGTTCTCGGGAGACGGCCGCGATCCTATCATGAAGGTGCGCATTTGGGTGAGAGGCCCTGCATAGCTCGCCCGCGTGTTATAGAGTTGCACGATGAGCCGCCGCTCTTCCTATTCGCTACTCTTGTTCGTCCTGTCGATGGCGCTGGCTGCGAGCGCCCGCGCGGCAGAACCCCCGACGCCGGCCACCACCGACGAGGGCAGCGTCGAAGATCTCGAGACGATTCGAGACGCGCGCGACGAAGCCCTGCTGGCGGCCCAGGCGGAGGCGACCACCACGCCCACGACCGTCCCCACCGCGCCGCGCAAGGAACACCGTGGCCTGCTGGACGACCTTGCGGACAAGGCCCGCGGTCTGGGGCGCAAGACGGGCAAGCTGCTCGGGAAAGTCGCCTCCGACATCGGTGACACGGCCGCCAAGGCCGGGCGAAGCGCGGCCCATCGCACGCGGGTGCTCGCCGATCGCTTCAGCCATCGCGAACAAGACCTCACCAAGCCGGGCGCGCCTGCCAACCTGGCCATCGTGATTCCCGGGACGGATCTCGGGCTGCGCGTCAACAAGCAGACGGACAGGTACATCCACTACGATCCCGCCTGGGCCCACGACCCGCGTTTCATCGCCAGCATCCAGAAACACTGGCCCGACTCGCAGGTGAAGCTCTTCACGTGGCTGTCCGGCCCCGACCCGATCACGATCGACGCCGCGGCCAATGGGCTCTACCACTTCGTCGAGGACTGGCGGGCCGCCCATCCCGGCAAGAGAGTTCGCATCTACGCGCACTCCAACGGCGGCAATGTCTCGCTGCATGCCGCAGCGCGTCACAAGCCGACCACGGGCGCGCCTTTTTTCGCCGACGAGCTGATCGCCGCCGGCACTCCGCTGAAGCCCGACGACGACATGTCCACGCGCTTCAAGACGCTCAAGCGGTTGATCGTCGTCTTCACGCGCCACGATTGGGTCGCGGGTAACGTGCGCGATGCCGCGC
This sequence comes from Candidatus Wallbacteria bacterium, assembly GCA_016199905.1. Classification (GTDB taxonomy): domain Bacteria; phylum Muiribacteriota; class UBA6191; order JACPRK01; family JACPRK01; genus JACPRK01. The sequence goes on along the minus strand of JACQFU010000396.1, from coordinate 12,225 downwards.
AGCTCGGCAACGACCCGCGGCAGGGCGTCGTGCCCAAGATCCTCGGCAGCGGCCATACTCCGGAGCTGGCCGTGATGACCAAGATGTTCGGGAAGAGCAGCGCCATCCAGTCGCCAACGACCTATCAGTACGTCATCAGCCTCGACAGCAGTTCCGCCACGACCAGGAGCGTCGAGGACGAGGTCCGCTCCATCTACGGCGCCGACTTCTACGATCGCCGCGAGAAGGGCGATATCGGAGAGGTCGATGCCAGCGACATCGTGGCGGGCCACTCCGACTACAACCGCCCCGAAGTGAATGTCGCGATCCTGGAGCGCGTGTCGGCGTTCGACCGAGGAGAGGTCTCCGATGCCGCAATGGGCGGCTCGCCGGTTTCGCCGGCCACGACCGGCGCCGCGGCGACTCGTTCGGCTACAACCCCGGCCGCCGGACTAGCTCCAGCGCCAGCATCTTCTCCTTGAGGCGTGCGCCGCCCGCGGCGGAGAAACCTCCCAGCCCGCTCGCGGCCAGCACGCGGTGGCACGGGATCACGATCGCGACGGGATTACGCCCCAGCGCTTGCCCCACGGCTCGCGCCGAGCCCGGCTTGCCGATGTCGCGGGCGATGCCGCCGTAGGTGGCGGTCAGGCCCCACGGAATCGCGCGCGTGCTCTCGTAGACGGCCCGGGCGAACTCGGCCACTCCTGCCAGGTCGAGCTTTACCTTCCCGAAATCGACCGGCTCTCCGGCGCAGTAGCGGCCCACGAGGCCTATCAACTTGTCCACTGCCGCGGGCGGCTCGCCGGGCGTGGCGCCAAGCGACGCCAGCCGCTGCTGGAGCGATTCGATGTCCTCCTCCGGCAGGACGAGCGCACGCACACCGGCCGCCGTCCAGACCACGCCGCACTCCCCTAACAACGTGTCGAAGACGCACCAGCGCGCGTCGCCCCCCTTCGATTTGGCCCTGAAACTTGCCGATACCCTGAAGGAAGCACTCATCGGGTGGACTCTACACCCGTTGGTGACCCGCCGAAACAGGAGGAACCGATGGCCACCAGGAACGACTCCGGGCATCCCGTGGAGCTGACCGACTACGAGACTCGGCTCGCCGGCCGGCATCCCGACGCCGAAGAGAGCCCCGAGACGCTCGACGCCTCCGAGGCCGTCACGTTTCGGCAGACCCTGGCTCGCGCCCTGGCCCACACCGATGAGCGTCTGTCGCGCCTGGCCTCCGACGCCATTTCTCGCGCCCGCGCATGCCACACGCTGTTCGAGGTGAGCGATCTGCCACGGCTGCGCAAGGCCGCCCAGGTGGGCGACACCGCAAACCGCCTCTATGCCGCCGCGCTCCTGCTGATGCTCTCCGGCTGCCGCTGGCAACCCGAGCAGGAGCTCCAGGCGGCCTGACGTCCGCTACCTGGCCGGCAGCGTCCGGCCCGCGCGCGCCGCGGCCTGCCACGAGCTGGTCACTTCCGCCAGTTGCATGTAGGCGCCGGGGTTGTCCTGGAAGAATTTCGGCAGCCTCCGCCGATCGAAGCGGAACCCGGTCACCTGCGTGACGGCCTCGAATCGATAGGGCGTCGGCAGGTCGTGCACCAGTTGCTGCACGTCGCCCGCGAAGGCGCCCATCTCCAGCAGATCGATGGCTTGCCCATCGACGAGCACGCGCAGCAGCCCGGTGTGGACCAGGAGCGGGTCGGACCCCAGCACCGCCCCGGCCTCGAGAGTCACCGGCTCCATCAAGGTCTGAAGCTGGGTCTTCTGGTTCGAGGTGAAGTCGCGCAAGATCGGGCTCTCCGAAAGCAATTCCCAGCTCGGCAGCTCTCGCAGCCGCGCCAGGTGCACCAGCCGATCGGGCAGGTCGGTTCCGCGCAGCAGGTGCAGGAAGGCGGCGCGTCTCAGGGTCAGCACGACCAGCAGCGTCTTGGCCTTCACCGTCGCCCGGCGCGGCTGGTCGAGCAGGATCGCGGTCTCGCCGAAGTAGTCGAAGGCCGAGTAGACCTTGAACTCCGCGCCCTTTCTCCAGGCGGCCGCCCGACCTTGCAGGACGATGTAGAATCGATCGCCCGGTTCGCCCTTCCCGAAGAGCGTCTCGCCCTCGGCGTAGTACTCCTTCTGCACCATCCGGAGGAACTCGGCCGCGCGCGGGGCAGGCAGCTCGGAGAAGATCTCCACTCGCCCCATCACGTCCAAGATCTCGAGCGCCTCCTGCACCGGGAGGTGGGCGGCGCCGAGGTCGATCGTGGCCTCCAGGCCCGTAGGAGCGACTTGCAGGCCGGAGCCCGGTGGGACCGCCTTCTCGCTGACGTGCACGAGCAAGGTCTTCTTCTTGATCTCCTCCTCCAGGGTCGACAGGTACTCGATGGGCGTGTGGATCGGCGGGATTCCGGCCTCGTGGAGGACCAGGTTGTGGTGCCACGGGAAGGCGAGCAACGAGTCGCGGCGCTCCTGGTCCAGCACGCCCTGTTCGTGGAGCCGGTGAATGATTCGAGGTTCATTGAGAGTGTCGGAGGGGTAGAGCAGGCTGCGGCCGCGCAGTTTGATGTCGAAGCCGGCGCAGGGGATCGAGTGCAGGGAGTACCGGAAGGTCGCCTCTGCGCCGTGCAGGTAGACGGGGTCGCCGACCTTCACGGGAACGAAGTCGAAGAGCGAGCGAAATCGCTCGGGGGGCAGGCCGGTCAGAGGGGCGTACTTGGCGACGAAGCTCTGCATCACGGTTGGCGTGGTGTAGATGCTGATGCGGCCCTCTTCGAGGATCTTCTGCAGCGTGCCGGCGTCGTGATCGGCGTGGCAGTGAGTGAGGATGAGCGTGTCGATCTGCCTGGAGCTGATGTCGTAGCCGCGCAGCCAATCGATCGAGTCGACTGGCGGATCGACCATCACGCCGCGTCCCTCGATCCAGATGATGAAGCCGCTGGTGCGATTGGCGGGATCGAAGCCGTGGCCGCTGCCGATGACCGACAGCCCCAGAAGCGGCATCCAGAAGGCGCGCAACGGGCCTTCGTAGGGGCCCGGGCGCCGAGGAAGCGGCGGATCGGCCGGGAAGCGAGCCCGCAGAATGCCGTCCTCCAAGACGCCGATGCCGCCATCTTGCTCCAGGACGATCGCGACTCCGCTCGCGAGCCGCGCGACTCCGCCCGCGTCGAACTCGACGAACTCCACAAGGTCTTCCAGCTTCATGGCGGCGTCGTCGCGCCGCGGGTTGCGCCGGAAGTAGGACATCTCCGAGCGCAGGTCCGGGAAGTTGCTCGAGGAGCGGCCGGAGAACTCCGCCCCGTCCAACTCCGCAGGTCCGAAGACGGCTTCCGAGAGCACTCCTTCGAGCACGGCTCGTTGGGCCTGCCGGCAGACGATGGTGGTGCGGTGGTTCTTGATGAAGAAGTTGAAATAGCAGGGGAACTCGAGCTCGGCCAGGCTGATGCCGCGCTCGGTGCAGAAGAGCCGCTGGGGGATGACGTAGATTGCCGGGACGCCGCCCGGCAGCACCATCGTGTCCTTGATCGTCTCGGGGACGACGCCGTACTGGATCCAACCGGCGGCCGTGGGGAACAGGAGACCCCCTCGACCCAGAGGCAATGCTTCGATGGAAGGCGGCACCGCCCCGATTCTATTGGAGCGACCGGGGATTACTCAATGGCCGTCTTGGGAGCGTGGAGGTTGTAGGCTGGATTCCGCCAGCCAACAGCCTGAAGTCCGAAGCCTTCTATCGCATGCGCCGCCGCCACGACACCGCCCGGGTGATCTGGGACCTGGCCGCGTTTCTGGGGAAGCGGGGCTGGACGGTGGACGAGGTCTCCCCGCCGCCGGCGGTCTGCATCGCGGGGAGATGGGTGCTGGCAACCGCGTTCCTGATGGTCTTCGTCGACGGCACGGCCCGCGGAAGCGGGCGGCCTGCGGAGCTGGTCGGGCAGTGGATCGAAAGGTTGCCCGAAGCGCTCAACAAGATTGCCAAGGGACAGTTCGCCGGGGCGATGTCGACCATCCTGGCGCTCTGCTTCTGCGACCTGCCCGAGCCGATTGCCACGGAGGCGCTGGGCTGCAAGCAGCTGCGGGTGTTCCGGTCGCACCACGGCTTCTGCCGGTCGGTGGACTTCGAGGAGTGCACGGTGCGCGAGCACGTGGGCATCCCGTTCTTCAGCGGCCACGGGACGGCGGACATCGCGGAGTTCCTGGACCAGTGGCGGATTTTCAGCGCTTCGGAGTGACGGGGGGAGGGACCTTCAGCAGGCGCCGCAGCTCGGCGAGCCAGCCTTCGGCCTTTGCCCGGTCGGAGTCGTCGAAGGCGTGCGCTGCGAATTCGACCTGGCAGTGCAGCTCCGCCAGGGCGCGCAGGGGCCCGGCCACCTCGGGCCGCTCGCGTTCGACGAACTGCGCGTACTCCAGCGGCGTCCAGTCCGGCCGCCGTTCCAGGCCGTGGGCGGCCAGCGCCCGGCCGGCGCGCGAGAATGCCAGCACCACGCCCTGGCGCGCGGCCTTGCGCGCCCGCGCCGCGAACAGTCCGCGCAACAGATCCAGCATCCACAGCAGGGCCGCCGCCGCCCGTTTGCGACCGCCTGCAAGCGAGGCTGCCAGGAGCGTCACCAGCGTCGCCACCAGCGGCGTCTTGTGATCGTGGACCCAGTAACGAAAGCGATAGAAGCGCGCGGTCGCCTGGATGTAGGCGTCATCGACGCTCTCGGCGATGCGCGTCATCAGGTCGCGCTGGCTGTCGGCCGAGTAGCTGACGACTTCGCGCTGCCACTGCGCGTCCGTGGAGTCGAGCCACGCCTTCATCTGGAGCCAGAGGGGCGTTCGAGTCAGGCCGAGACGATCGAGCAGGCCCAGATCCTCCTTCTCGTTACCGCCGGGGGTGGGATCGAACTCCCACCAGCCGACGTTTCCGAGGTACGCCTCCACCCAGGCGTGGGCGTCTTTTTCGCGGACGTTGTAGTAGCCGCCGAAACTGTTGTACTCGCCGAAGGCGAAGCCGGTGACCACGCGGCTCGGGATGCCCTGCGCGCGCAGCAGCAGCACCATCGCAGAGGCGAAGTACTCGCAGTGGCCGCGCTTGTTCTCGAACAGGAACGCTTCCACGGGGTCGGTCCCGGCCGGGACCTCGGGCAGGTCGAGCGTGTAGCTCAGGTTCTTCTGCAGGTAGTCCTCGATCGCCGCCGCCTTGCGGTACCAGCCCTTCTGGGGGCCAGCGATCCTCGCGGAGAGCGCCTTGAGCCGGGTCAGACCATCCGGCAACTGCTGATACGGCTTCATCGAGTAGATGACGTTGAGGGGCGCGGCGGCGGCCTGGAGCTGGGCCGTGGTCGCCTGCGGCAGCCTCGACCAGACGCGATAAGCGACCTTCTGGAACCGGGTGTCGCCGCCCCTGGAGAGCGTGTCGCCGTCGCCGTGGACGATCGGATAGCCGATCAGCTCCACTGCCACAGGCTCCAGCGCAGAGAAGAGGGCGCGGTTGAGGTAGGGCTCGATGATGATCTCCTGGAGGAAGAGGTTTTCGAGCGGCGTGGGGTCGTTGGGCTTGAGGCGGACCGGCCTGCCGGGCTCGGCGGTGAAGGAGCGCCCGGCGCCGCGCGCGGCTCGCGAGGTCCACTTGCGCCCTTCGTAACGATCCAGCACCTGCCCCCGCCACTTCTTCTGGTCCTTGGCGTAGACCCGCATGTAGAGCTTGGAGCTCTTCTTGATGCTGGTCATCTCGCCCAGGCTCATCTCGTCGCCGAACCCGGTGACGCTCGTCATGTTCGACAGGTTGAAGAGCACGAACGGCGCGCGAGGCAGGATGAAGAAGAGCGGCGCAGCGACGGCGAGCGAGGCCAGAACGAAGGCCAGGCAAGCCAGTCCATAGCGCGTCCGGGAGCCGGGCGCGGCCGCCTGGGGGTGGGCCTCGCGCACGAAGCACAGGAGCGTGCCTGTCGCGAAGGCCACCAGGAAGAGGAGGAACTGCAGCTCCAGCGTGCGCGTCGAGACGACCAGCATCACGATGGTCAGCACCAGGTAGAGCTGGCGCAGCGAGCGGCGTCCCTTGCCGGTGAAGAGGCTCAGCGAGGCCAGCGAGCAGAAGAACAGCGCGAACGCGATCACCGAGTCGCGGCTCTGGATGTAGACGGCCAGGCAGGCGACGGCGGCCGCCAGCCCTACTTTGTTCTCGGACCCCTCCGCCAGCGGCCGTCCGGCCCGTCGAGCGGCCCAGTAGAGCAGGGCCGGCAAGCCGAAGGCGAGGATCGCCAGCGGCTCCACGAAGAGCATGGGCAGGACCGCGCTTGCCAGCGCAAACCAGGCCCAGCGGTCCATCCGCTCGGGGCCCTCGAGACGATCCGCGGGAGTCATTGGAGGAAATGTCTCCTCAACACAGCGCGTTGGTGGCGCGCGAGTGGAGCAGCACCTGACAGCCGCCGGCGGCCAGTTTTCCGATGGCCGGCCTGGATCGGGCGGTGACGGCTTCGGTGCGGTCGGCGACGGTCAGCAGCACGCTCACGCGATAGCCCTTTCCCAGCAGCGACGCCATGGCGCCGCAGTCCTCCTCGGTGGCGCCGGGCAAGACGAACAGGACGTAGCTGTCGGGCGCCAGGAGCCTCTCCGTGCGCCCCAGCATCCCCGCCAGCGACCCGCGGCGCGTGTAAGGCACGGCGCCCAGGTATCGAAGCAGCTGGGGCAGCTCGGAGGCCGTGAAGATCGACGGAGAGGGCGCGAACTCGTCGGCCAGCAGGAGCACCTGGCTGTGACAGTTGGCGGTCACCAGCTCGCGGCAGACGGTGGCGGCGATGCGGATGCACTGCTCCAAGTTGTTGTCCAGGGCGGCTCCGCGATCGAGCTTGCGTTCGTCGAGATCGAGGAAGAGGTAGTAGCGGGCCGAGCGGTTCTGCTGGTGCTCGCGCACGATCAGGCGCTGGGCGCGGGCGCTCACCTTCCAATGGATCGACTTGGGAGGGTCGCCCTGGATGTACTCGCGCAGGCCGTGGTAGTCGAGCCCCTCGCCGCGATGGGAGTCGACGAGGCTCTCGGTGGGGACCTCGATCTCGGCGGCGGTCGCCGCGGTGTAGAACGGCCGCAGCAGGGTCGGCATGACCACGACGCGGCCGGCGGGCCAGTAGGTCCAGGCCAGGTGCGCCGAGCGCATCGGGAAGCTGGTGTAGACGTCCACGTTTTCGAGTCTGTAATCGCCTCGGCGGAGCAGTCGAGTCGTAATGGGAAGGCGGGTGACGATCTGATTGAGCGTCCTGGACAGGTAGGGCAGCAGCTCCGACACTTTGGGGAAGAGGCGCCGGAACTTGCGGCCGGGCTCGTGCTGGGAGGCCGGGACGAACTTGGGCTTCACTTCGATGAAGTGGCGGGAGAAGGGGCCGTCGTTGGTGACGATCGCCTCCCAGGTGAACTCGTCGCCCTCCGACGCCTCGCGGTCGAGGTGCACGGAGACGGAGAGACCCTTCAGACTCAAGGTGTTGAAGACGAAGGCGAGCGCGTAGATCGCCGCCATCACGCTGGCGAACAGGTAGACCAGGTTGGTGCCGGAGTTGATGGCCGCGACGATGATGCAGACCCACAAAAGCAGGAAGTAGATGCCCTCGCGGGTGCCGCGGCCGCGCAGCGCGCGGGCGCCGCCGGACGTGGCGGCGCTCACGGCGACGAGACCTCTTCGAGGATGTTGCGCACCAGCTTGTACTGCTCAAGCAAGTCGGCCCGGAACCCGGTCTTGGTCGAGAGGCGGTGGGCCAGGCACGGCGCCGCCAGATCCTTCACGTCGTCGGGAAGCACGTGATCGCGCCCGCGGACCAGCGCGAACGCCTGGCAGAGCCGCGAGAGCACGAGCGCCCCGCGCGGACTGGCGCCGGCCGAGAGGTCCTCGCGCGAGCGCGAGCGTTCCACGATGGCGAGCACGTAATCGAGCACGCTGTCGGCCATCCGCACGTCCGTCACGCGCTGCTGCAGGTGAAGCAACTCGGAGCGGCTCACCACAGGAGTCAGTTCATCCAACGGAGACGATTTCTCGCGCGCCCGGATCATCGCGCGCTCCTGGTCGCGGTCCGGATAGCCCAGCGGGATGCGCAGAGCGAAGCGGTCGAGCTGGCTCTCCGGCAGGAAGTAGGTCCCCACCTGCTCTGCCGGGTTCTGCGTGGCGATGACGAAGAAGGGCGCCTTCAGCGGGTAGGTCTTGCCGTCGACGGTCACCTCGCACTCGGCCATCGATTGCAGCAGGCTCGACTGCGTGCGCGGCATCGCGCGGTTGATTTCGTCCACCAGCAGGATGTTCGTGAAGACCGGCCCCTCCCGGAACTCGAACTCGTCGGTCTTGCGGTTGAAAACCGCGACGCCGACGACGTCGGCGGGGAGGAGGTCGCTGGTTGCCTGGATGCGCCCGAAATTGCAGTCTATGGAGCGCGCGATCGCACGGGCCAGCGTCGTCTTGCCGACGCCCGGGACGTCTTCGATTAGCAAGTGGCCCCGCGCCAGCAGGGCCGTTACCGCCAGTTCGACCGCGTTCCGCTTGCCGACCATGACGCGGACGGTTCAAAGCAAGTGGGGGCGGGGACGGGGGGGGGATGAGGGGCGTAGGTGAACATGGCGAAGAAAGGATTTGTCGATTTGAAACCTGGAGTCCAAACTCCGGGAGTCCCGGCCCCCCGAGTCGTCTAGACTTCCCCTCGTGCCCCGCCGCGCGTCATGGTCCCGTCTCCGGCAGCGCCTCGGCGCTCTCGCCGCCACCTTCGACGTCCGCTTCCTCGACACCGATCCGCTCCAGTTCGTTCACCGCTACTCCTCGACGGACGACCGCGAGATCGCGGGCCTCGTGGCATCGGCGCTGGCTTACGGGCAGGTCCGGCAGGTGCTGGCGAGCGTCGAGACGGCGCTCGCGCGGATGGGGCCGAGGCCGGCCGCCTTTGTCGATGGCCTGAATCTCTCGCGCGCGCTCGCCGATTTCAAAGGGTTCAAGCACCGATTCAACGACGCTCGCGATCTGGTCTGCTTGCTCGAGGCGGCGCGCCGGGCTCGGCTGGAGCACGGCTCCCTGGGCGATCTGTTTGCCGCGGGATTCCGGGAAGAGGCCCAGGACGTCGGCGAGGCCCTGGCCGCTTTCTCTGGCCGCATGGTCGGGCTGATGGAACCGCGGCTGTACGCCGGCGGCGTCCTTCCGGCGAGCGTTCGCTTCCTGTTCCCGGCGCCGCCTGCTTCGGCCTGCAAGCGGCTTTGCCTCTACTTGCGCTGGATGGTCCGCGGCCCCGACGCGCTCGACTTCGGCCAGTGGAGACGCGTGCCGCCGCGGGCGCTCGTGATCCCGCTCGACACGCACGTCGCGCGCATCGCGGCCTACATCGGACTGACGCGCCGCCGAACGATGGGCTGGGCAACGGCCTGCGACATCACGGCCAGCTTGCGCCGGCTGGACGCGGCCGATCCCGTCAAGTACGACTTCGCGATCTGCCGGCTCGGAATCCTCGACCACTGCCCGCGAAAGCGAGACTTGCGAAAGTGCGCCGCCTGTCCGCTGCTCGACGTCTGCCTGCTGTGAGGAGGGGAGGGGGGGCGGGTTCGCGCGAGCCCGGAGGGTTCCGGGTGCTATGATCCCTCGGCTCTGGAACTCTGCCGCCGCGCGGCGAGGAGGACTGCTCCCTAGATGAACTCCCAAGACCGCCCCGAGATTCCCCTGGCGCTCACCTACGACGACGTTCTGTTGATGCCCCGTCGCTCGGGCATCGCTTCCCGAAAAGACGTCGACACCTCCACGTGGCTCACCCGCAAGCTGCGCCTCGCATCGCCGATCCTGGCCGCGAACATGGACACTGTCTGCGAGTCGCGTCTGGCGCGCGCGATGGCACGTTGCGGCGGTCTGGGCATTATCCACCGCTTCATGACGATCGAGGACGAAGCGGCGGAGGTGTCCCGCGTGAAGCGCCCCGAGGTCGGCGCCACGCCGCGCCTCCACACGATCCAGCCGCAACGCAGCATCGCCGACGCCACCAAGCTCCTGGGCCGCCACAACATCCACAGCCTGCTGGTCGTCGGCGACGACGAGCGGCTGCTCGGCATCCTCACCAGCCGCGACCTGCTCTTCAGCGAAAACAGCGGCGTGAAGGTCGCCGATCTGATGACCGGCGGCGGCAACTTGGTCACCGCGCCGGTCGGCACGACCCTGGACGAGGCCAAGCGCATCCTCCACGAGCGCCGGCTGGAGAAGCTGCCGCTGGTCGATGCCGAGGGTCGCCTGCGGGGGCTCATCACGAGTCGAGATGTCCTTCGAGTCGCAGAGAACCCGAACGCCGCCCGCGACTCCCAGGGGCGCTTGCTGGTCGGCGCCGCCATCGGGGCCGTCGGCGATTACATGGAGAGGGCGGAGGCACTGGTCGCCGCCGAGGCCGACGTGCTGGTCGTCGACATCGCCCACGGGCACTCCGAGCACGCCCTGCGGGCCACGCGGCGAGTCAAGGAACGGTTCCCGGGCGTCGAACTGATCGCCGGCAACGTCGCCACCCCGGAGGGCGCCCTCGACCTGATCGAAGCAGGCGCCGACGCCGTGAAGGTGGGCGTCGGTCCGGGCGCCGCCTGCTCCACCCGCATCGTCACAGGCGTTGGCGTCCCCCAGCTCACGGCCGTGCTGGACTGTGTGCGCGTTGCCGCGGAGCGCGGCGTACCCGTCTGCGCCGACGGTGGCATTCGATTCGCCGGCGACATCACCAAGGCGTTGGCCGCGGGCGCCTCCACCGTGATGATCGGAAGCTTGTTCGCCGCCACCGAGGAGAGCCCCGGACAGACCGTCGTGCGCCGCGGTGCTCGCTACAAAGTGTTCCGCGGGATGGCCTCGGCAGGCGCCGCGGAAGCTCGGGCGCGGCGCGAAGAGAGCCAGGATGTGCTGGACGAGCTGGCTGCCAACGTCGTCGCAGAAGGCGTGGAGGCGGTGGTTCCGTACCGGGGCAGCGTGACGGAGCTGATGCACCAGTTGGCCGGCGGCCTGCGCAGCGGGATGAGCTACCTGAACGCCCCCAGCATCGAGGCCTTGCGGCGTAACGCCCGCTTCGTTCGCATCACGGTGGCCGGCTTGCGCGAAAGCTCCCCACACGACCTGGAGCTCGCGGAGTAGGGGCGGGGGCGGAGCGCCTACTTCCGACGCCTAGCCACGATCCGGAAGCGGATGCGGACCTCGTTGGCGACCTTCACCATTCCCAGACCGCCGCTGAAGGGACGGATACCGAAGTCCCGTTGCCGGACGACGAATTCCCCGTGCGCCTGGAGCTTGTCGCCATCGAGGGTCACCTCCGCGGGTGTCTGCAACTGCTTCGTCACGCCGTGAAACTCCAGGTCGCCGGTCAGGTCCAGTCGGTAGGGCTGGCCCTTGGCGCCCGACCCCGCGACGCGGGTGGAGCGAAACCGGATGACGGCGAACTTCGACACGTCGAGGACCTTGTCGCTTTCCATCGTGTGCTGGATTTCCGCCACTTCGCTCTCCTTGACGCGGTCGAGCACCTTCAGGGACGTGGCCTCCAGCGTGACGTCGACGGAGGAGGCCGAGAGCTTTTCCTCGTCCGCCCGGACTTCTCCGCGTAGCCGGCTGCCGGCGATCTCGTGGGAGTGGCCGAACCCGCCGAAGAGTCCCGACTTGCCCGTGCGCACTTCGACCGTGCTGGAAGTGGGATCGATCCGATAGACGCTCACGCCTGCGTGGGCCGGGTGGCCTCCCGCCAGCAACAGCGCCAGCAGCCCCAACCACAGTCCGTCTCGTTGATTTCTCATTTTCGTCACCTCGCGCCGGGCCCCGTCCGGCAGCGGGATTCTAGCACAGTGCGCCAATGCTTTGGCGGCAGCCGCCGATTTCGCGAAAGCTCCACCGGCCGGGAACAGCGCCGCCGGCTGGAGGCCGGGAGATTGCGGCAGCGAGTAGAGGCCCGCCTTAGCGATGCTCTGACGAACTTCCCTGGCTCCCCCTCTTGCCTGGTTCAACAATCGGCGGAAGCCCGTGTACTATCATGAGCCGCAGCGTGTCCTGAGTCACCGAGTTGCGGGCGGTGGAGCTTTCGCGGAAGTTCCGGACAGGGAGAGTGGAATGTCGCATTCAGCGGAGCGCGCGGGCGCCGGAAAGTCGAATCTGTCCAAGGCGAGACCCAAGGCCATGGCGGGAGTGGAAGTCTTCGCGAGGCACCACGACGGCAAGCCCTGGATCTTGCGCACGGCCGACGGCCGGTACTTCGCGGAGTCCGACGATCGGGAACTGGGGCTCTGGAAGCTCCTCGATGGGAGTCGAACCATCGAGGACCTGGCGCTCGCCGT
>JACQFU010000395.1 GCA_016199905.1 Candidatus Wallbacteria bacterium | reverse complement strand
GGCCTCGTCGTCGTTCTTGTAGACGGTCACCCAGAGCCTGTCCTTGGGCAGCCCCCAGAGGCGGGTGAGCAGGTCCCAGCCCCATCCGATGCTCTCCTTCTTGTAGTAATCGCCGAAGGACCAGTTGCCGAGCATCTCGAAGAGCGTGTGGTGACGGCCGTCCTTTCCGACCTCTTCCAGATCGTTGTGCTTGCCGCTGACGCGCATGCACTTCTGGGAATTGACGGCGCGGCTGTAGTCGCGTTTGCCGGTGCCGAGGAAAACGTCCTTGAACTGGTTCATTCCGGCGTTGGTGAAGAGCAGCGTCGGGTCGTCGGCCGGGACGACCGGGGAGCTGGGCACGAAGCGGTGGGCGTGGCCCTCGAAGAACTCGATGAACTGACGGCGGATATCGCTCGACTTCATGATGTGTGACCTGCGACTTTCCCATCCTGTTGAGGGCTGGATGCCTCCCGGGGGTAGGCCATGATAGCAGTCGCCAATGGCTGCTCGCCACTCGCCACTGTCTGCTGCTATCCTTCGACGTTCAGATGAAGCCCGACGCCCCTCTCAATCGTCCCCCACGGGCCGAGTTCCTGCGGAAGTTCTTCGACTTTAGCAAGCTGCCGGTCGCCTACGACTGGAAAGTCGAGCCGTCGCGCCGCGTCTACGTCATGCGCAACCTGCGGATGGACGAGATCGGCGCCATCGGCTTCGACATGGACTACACGCTGGCCATCTATCACAAGCGTGAGATCGAGGAACTGGCTTTCGAGCTGAGCCTGCAGAAGCTCGTAGAGGACTGGAAATATCCTGAAGAGGTCCTTCGAGTCCGTTACAATCCGGACGCTGTCATTCGAGGACTCGTCATCGACCGCCGCCACGGGAACTTCTTGAAGATGGATCAGTTTCACGTGGTGACGCAGGTGCTCCACGGCAAGCGTCCGCTCGAGGGCGCCGATCGGCGCGAGCTCTATCACAACCGGAAAATCCGTCTTGGCCAGGAGCGCTACTTCTCCGTCGACACGCTCTTCGGCCTCCCCGAGGGCTCGCTCTATCAGGAGATGGTGGAGTTTGCCGACGCGAATCCGCAGGTGCTTCAGCCCGACTACGAGCGCCTCTACGACGACATCCGCGGGGCGCTCGACAAAGTGCACCGCGACAATTCGCTCAAAAGCACGATCCTGCGCGATCCGGCTCGCTACATCTACATCGATCCGGCGTTGCCGGCGACGCTGGAGAAATTTCTCAAGGGCGGCAAGAAGCTGTTCGTGCTGACGAACTCGGAGTGGCACTACACCGATGCCGTGATGTCCTTCATGCTCGATGGCCGGCTCGACTACATGCCGCGCTGGACAGACTACTTCGACGTGATCGGCGTGGAGGCCTCCAAACCTTCATTCTTCCTGACCGAGGCCCCGCTCGCTCCGGTTCCGGAGGCAGGCCCGGGGGGCGTCCGGACCTTCCGCAAGGGCAGCGTTGCCCTCTTCGAGGAGCTGCTTGGCACGCGGTCCGACCGCATCCTGTTCATCGGCGATCACATCTACGGCGACATCCTGCGGTCCAAGAAGCACGGCAACTGGCGCACCGTCATGATCGTCGAGGAGCTGGAGCACGAGATCGCGGCCGACGAGTCGGCCCGGCAGTTGGTGCGCGAACTGGAGCGACTGCAGCGGCGCATCGACCGGCACGATTTCAAGCGAAACCTTCTTCAGATGAAGCTCTCCATGCTGGAGCAGGTGTTCGAGAATGGCGCCGGGGCTGAAGTCGCTCTGGAGCTGAAATTCCAGCGCTCCTGTCTGGTCCGCCTCGAGGAGACGATCGGAGCGATGCACTCCCGGCTGGCGAGTCTGGAAGCGGAGCTGGAGCGGAGGTACAATGCCACGTGGGGGCCGCTGTTCCGGGCCGCAAGCGAGATCAGCCGCTTCGGTCATCAGGTCCAGGACTACGCGTGCCTCTACACCGGCCGGGTTTCCAATTTCCTGGCCTACCCCTTCAACAAGAACTTCCAGTCACCCCGCGAACGAATGCCGCACGATCTGTAGCAGCGAGCACGAGTAGGCAAGAACATGAAAGTCCACGACAGGCTTCGCTCGTTTCTCATCCTCGAAGAGTTGGGGCATGGCGGCATGGGCGGCGTCTACATCGGTTACGACTTCAATACGCACCAACTCGTGGCCGTGAAGACCCTTTTTCAGGAGTTCTCCAACGATGAGGCGTACATCAAGCGCTTCCAGCGCGAGGCCAGCGTCTATCGCGGACTCAACCACCCCAACATCGTCCACTACGTCGACAGCGGCATCGAAAGTACGACCCACTACATCGCGCTCGAGTTCGTGGCGGGAAAGCCACTCGACGCCATCCTCAAGGATGCCGGGCCGCTTCCTCACAAGAAAGCGCTCGAGGTCTTCGAGTGCCTGGTCTCCGCCATCCAGCACGCTCACGAGAAGAGCGTGATCCATCGCGACCTCAAGCCGCAGAACGTGGTCATCAGCCACGACGGCATCGTGAAACTGCTCGACTTCGGGGTTGCCCAGGCTGACGACGACATCCTCAAGACCGTGACGGGCTCGATCCTCGGCACGTTCTTCTACTCCTCTCCGGAGCAGAACCAGGGAAAGAAGATCGACGCTCGCAGCGACCTCTACTCGCTCGGACTGGTCTTCTATGAGATCCTGACCGGCAAGCGAGCGCTGGTCGGCAACGACCTGCTGCAGGTGACGATGGCCCAGATGAAGTCCAACTTCACTCCACCAAGCGCCGTGAATCCGGCGGTGCCGAAGGCCTACGACGTCCTGTGTCTGAAGCTGATGGAGAAGAACCCGGACAAGCGCTTTCAGAGTGCGGCCGAGCTGCTGGCGGAGATCCGCAAGCTCAAGGTCAACCCCAGCGAAGGTGCCGGCGACGAGGCCTTCGACAGCGAGGAGACCGCGAAGCTCTGGACCCAGGCGAAGGAGGCCTTCAAAGCCAAGGACTTCGACGCCTCGCTGAAACTGGCCGAAGAGGTTGCCCGCAAGATGGGGTCCTCGCCCGACGTGCACTGCCTTCTGGGCAAGCTCTATGCGGCCAAGGAAGTGACCCAGAAGGCCCTGGAGCACTTCAAGAAGTCGATCTCCCTGTCGACCGGCGACAGTCAGTACGTGCTCTACTACGGAATCTCGCTCTTCGAAATGAAGATGTTCGATGCCGCGCGTCTGGAGTTCAAGAAGATCCTGGACAAGGACCCCATGAATCCATACGCCAGCCGCTACATGCACCTCATCCGTCAGGCCCTAGGCGAGCCTGCACCGCCTCCGCGCAAGCCCGCTGCGCCCGGTGGCGCGGCTCCTGCTGCCGCGACTCCCGGACGCCGTCCCGGCCTGGGAGGTCCCCCCGGAGGCCGCAAGGCGAACTGAGACAACGCCTAGAAGTACGCGGTCACTTTCGCGAAAGGGCCTCGCAGATCGACGTCGGCCTCGCTGCGTCCCGTGGCGCTGGTGGGCTTGTCGATGACATCGAGCTTCTGGATGCGGTAGCCGAGCGAAACCTGGTTCAGCTTCGAGAACTCGAAGTCCGAGCCCCACTCGTAGGCGAGCGCGATCTCGGCTTCGGTCATGTTCTCCTGGGCGTTTCCCACGCCGAGGCTGCTGTACTTGATTGCGCCCTTGATCAGCATGTTGCGATCGAGCTCGAATTGGCCGACGATTCCGAGATACGGGATCGGGAAGGTCTGAGAGAATTTGCTGGTCGCTCCCGTGGCGTTTGTAGCGACGAAGTTGGGGGCGACGACCTTGCTGCCCAGCATCCAGTCCAGGTGCAGGACATGCCAGTCGATCAAGCCCCAGCGGGTCCATAGGTCGTACATATCGGCGTCGAACTTGAGTGCCGAGCCGGCGGCGTAGGTCGTTCCTTGGAACGTGAAGGTGCCGGCGACCGTCGTGTTGTGCCGGATTGGCATGTACCCGAAGCCCAAGTGAGGGACGGCGAACTCGAAACCGGGCTTCGTGTTGTTATGGGAAGCGACAGCGCCCGTCCCACTGCCGGCAGGGCCGCTCACGCTGCCTGTCAGAGTGTTGTACCAGACTGGCAGCGCCAGGCTGAATTCGGTGGGACCGTCGCGTTCCACGACATCGCGATGGCGCAAGTGATGCGGGCCATCGACAGACTGGCCGCGCCCCAGTCCGTCGAGATCGCGTCGCTCGCGCCGATCGGCCGCGGAAACCCGAGCGGCATCCTCGGAGATGTAGTCTTTCTTGCCGCGCGCGCTTCCCCGAGGCATAGCTTGCCTGCCGTAGTCTCCCGACAGCGGGACCTCTTCGCCGGTCTTCTTGCTCCAGCCCTTGCGATACACAACCTCGCCGTTCTCGTCGTAGACCGTCTTGACGCGGACGCCGTCTTCTTCGGTCCAGACACGTTTCACGCCCGGGCTCGACGCCGACTTTGCGGAGACTCTTTTTGCGCCGTAGCCGGCATCGATGCGAGAACGGTTCGAGGAGTCGTAGTCGGAGGACGACGAGTCGACTCGCTGAGAAAGGCGCCGGCCCACGGCTTCCGTAGAGTCGTAGGGGCGATCGGGGTAAGCGCCCCTCTCCGGGCGGCGTGTGACTTCCTGGGCGCGCCAACGTCCGGGACTGGCAGACTGAGACGCTCCGGCCGCGGAGCCGCGCGCGGAGGGTCTCCAGGAATCGTCGCTGGAGCTCTGCGTGTCACCGAAGTCGGAGCCGGTCGCGGCATCGTCCGCGGCAGGAGGGGCCGGCTGCTTGCGCTTGTAAGTCTGGGCCGCCTCCGCAAAATCGCCTTGCTGCCAGCGGGCTGAGACGCGCGCGGCAGAGTCCGGGGCGTCGTAAGCCGCAACGGGGATGCAGACGGAGGAAACGAATAGCAGAAACGCCCAGGGTCGCATGCGCTCGAGAGACATGGAAGGACCTCGCGGTCGGGCCGATCCGGTATCGGAGGCTCATGTCGAGTTTCGGCACGGCGGCGCCCAAAGGTGAGGCCGGTGTGAATGGTGACGGTCTCTTCGAGACGCGGCGTTGTCGGTGCCTGGCGGCGGGGCCGGAATGGTGCCGGCGTGCATGACTGGGCGGGGCATAATTGCCCAATTGACGGGTCGTCGTCAGCGCAAGTTTTCGTCTTGGTGCGGAACGCGGGTGGCATGGTGCCGTGGCATACCACTTGCTTGGGTGGCGACCACCTTTTGCTCGTAAATCATTTGACTCGAATGGGTTGAGTCGTTAACGTGATCAAGAGGTTCGGGCGCTTGGGAAGCGCGGAGTGCCGAAGCCAGGCTCGGCAGGAGAACAGAACTAATGAAAGTACGAGAATGGGGAGGGCCGGGTGGTGGGCTCTTCAAGATTGTTGACATTTCCTGGCACAGCAACCTATCCTAGCGCGGGGCTGTACTGCTTTCGAATCGAATCGTCCATTCGACTTTCCAACAAACTCACTTGTTGACCCAAGTTTGGCTTGAGATGCCAAGGAGGTTCCAACGTGTTGAAGACTAATACTACCGGCTTCGTGCTGGTCGCGTTGCTGGTACTGATGATCGGCGCTGTCGGCTGTGGCGGCGGCGGCGGCGGCGGCGGAACGCCAACTCCCACGCCGCCTTCTTCGGGCGGCGGCTTCATGGTCAAGGGCGTCGTGACGGCCGGGACCGTCAACGCCTACCTCTTTGACGCTTCCAAGGCTAGCGGCAAGGGTGCCCTGATCACGGGCGCCTCGGGCAGCATCACGACGCCTGGCAAGTTCACCTTGACCCTGCCCACGAGTGCCGCAAACAAGGATATCGTTGTCGAGGTGCCGGTCCTGGGCAGCCTCTACGTCGACAATCCGGCAACTCCGGCCGTGACCACCGTGCTGCCGAAGCCGTTCCTCTCCGGCTTCCACTATGGTGGCGAAAATCCCTTCGTGGCCAACGTCACGGCGTTGAACTACCTCGCCTACGCTAAGGCCCTGAGCCTCGCGCGCTCCTCGAGCAACACCAACTCGTTCGCCGCCAACCTCGCCATCGCCAACTCGGCCGTGGCGGCTATCTTCAACACGACGGTCGACTCCTTCACGACGTCGGCGGACCCGACCAACATCGTGACCCAACGAGTGGACGCTCTGCGCGCCGCTGGCGGCAGCGCGAGCAACAAATCGTTCGACGTCCTCGACGGGCTCGTGCAGGCCATCGTGGGCAGCGGCGACGACACGACGAAGGAATTCGTCGCGGGCGGCACCGCCAACCTCACGGGCGGGAACACGCCTCAGACGGTTCTGAGCAACGCCGTTACCACCAACGCCACCGGCGGCTCGACGGTTCCGGCTCTGTTGACCGTTCAGTCCGTCACCTTCGGACTGCCCGGAGGTCTGGCCGAGGTCGGACGCACAGGCAGCACTCAGGCGTCCATGACCGTCAAGAACTTGGGCGCCCAGAATGCCATAGTAAGAAGCGCCACGTTGGCGTTCAGGGATGCGGGCCTAACCGGTGTCTACGTCTCGCCGACTCCGCTTCCCGTTACGGTCGGCGGCGGGGCGACCGCGACGTTCTCGTTTACTGTAAACGCCAGTGCTCAGGCCACTCTTGGTTCGACTGGAGCCGAGTTCGGAATCATCGCCGACGGTGCGACTGCAGGCAGCGCAAGCGCGGGCTCGTTGCAGGCGAACGCGCTCACTATCCTCGCTGGAAACACTCCGGACCTGACGGTCACCGGCATCACGCTGTCGCAGACCGCGCCCGGGAACCTCGTCCGGCCGGACGGTACTTTCACGGCCAGCATCGCTGTCCTCAACAGGGGCGGCGCCGCTGCTGTCAACGTACTGGGCCGTCTCACGTCGGCTTCGAGCTTGCCCTTCGCGCAGCAACAACAAAACACGGTTGCTTCACTGGCCCCGGGCAACACGGCTAACATCCTGGTCACCGTCACTGGCACGGGCGCGAACACCCCCGACGGCGCCTACAACGTGACGGCGAGAGCCGATTCGACGGACTCCCTCAACAACGCCTTCTCCGGCACCGGCGGTGCCGCGTCCTTCACGGTGCGTTCTGTCGCGGGCCAGGCTAGTCTGACTGTGGCTGCGAACCCGAACTCCGGCACGTTGCCATCGGCGAATGGCGGCCCGGGCTTCGACTCCATTCTCACTGCCACGGTCAGGAACCTCGGCGCGGCGACTGGCTCGGCGATTGGCAACATCACGGTCACGCCGCCGTCGATCACGGGCGTGACCTACTCGCCTGCGACTCAAACGATCGCCACGATCGCGGGCCAGGGGAGCGCGGACGTAACGTTCACGGCGCACTTCGCTCAGACGGCCTCGCCTGTGGCGACGCCGATCACGCTCACCGCAAGCGGCACCGACGCCGACTCGGGCGTAGCCGTCTTCAACGAGAGCACGGGCGCCAGGACCGCATCGGGCTCGGCCACCGTCACGGTCAACCTGCCGGCTGCCGCGAACCTGAGCATCGGCTCGTTCTCGGCTCCCGCGAGCGCTCGACAGAACTCGAGCTTCGTGGCCTCGTACCGGGTCAGCAACGGCGGCGGCACCGACACGACGATCAACAGCGGAACCCTCACGTTCAGCGTTGCGGGCGTTAGTGCGACTCTGCGCCAGGCCGGGCTTGGACTGCTGCCTGCGGGTGGCACGATCACGTTGACCTACGACGTGACCGTCTCCAACACGGCCTCATTCAGTAACAACCCATGCACGGCCAGCGCCACGGTGGGCGGCTCCGACACGTACGCTCGCAGCACGCCTGGCAGCAACAACGCTCTTGGCTCGATCGACATCCTCATTGGCCCCAGGGCGAACCTGTCGTCTGTCACCGAGACCCCAGGCATCCCGTCTATCCGCAAGACGATCCTGACGCCGACGACCATCAGCTTCACCGTCAACAACACGGGCGACGGCGATGCAACTGTCTCGGCTGTCAGCCTGAGCTCGATCAGCGGCGTGTCCAAGTCGTTGGTCGGCAACCAGATTGCGACGGTTGCTGCCAACAGCACCTCGACGGTCCAGTACAACTTCACGGCTGACGAATCGGCCGCGCTTCAGACCAACACCCCGCTCACGCTTACGGTTACCTTCAGCGACCTGGGCGGAACGGAGCCGACGGCGGTCTTGTCCGCAGGTACGTTGACCGTTGCCGAGGGCCCCTTGGCTCACTTCGTAGTCAGCTCCACCACGCCCGGCACGGTCCAGTTGGACCAGGGCGCGCAAACGACCTTTACGATGACCGTGACGAATGACGGAGACGCCGACGCTACTGGTCTGAGCTTGGCCGTCAGCCTGGGCTCCGCATCGGGCGTCACTTTCACGACGGACACTGCGCCGTCGACGACGCTGACTGCGGGCGCCGCCACGACGGCGACCTACCGGGTCGCGGCCAGCAACACGGCCACTCCGGGCTCGTACACCATCAGCGGAATCGCTCGTGGCACGGATCCGCGGCCAACGGGCGTTCGCTCAACGACCAACGCTGGCGCGGGGACTCTGAGCGTAAACCTGGTGCCGCGCGCGCTGTTCAGCATCAGCAACGCATCGTTCAGCACGGGCACCGTGCAGGTCGGCAAGACCTTCTCGGTCGACGTCACCGTGACCAACACGGCGACGGCGGACGGTTCGATCTCGGGCGCCACCCTCACCTTCGACGGCTCGACGGCGCTTCAGGCGTCGCTTGCGAGTCCGGCCGTTCCGATCACGGTCACAAATGGGGCAGCCGGACAAAAGTTCACATTTTCGGGCACCTCCACTAGCGCGGCTACCGGGGTGCAGAATGCGAGCTTGTCGATCACGGCGACTGGCCCGCAGGGCGACGTCAGCACCGGTCGGCTGAACATTGGTTCGGTCACCGTTGTTCCGGCGCCAGCTTTGAGCATCGTGGGCATTGCCTTCAGCGGCGCTCCGGTGCTGCCGAATCTGTCGGTGGGACAAGGCGCCAGTATTGGCGTGAACGTCGCAAACACCGGGACCGGCAAGGCGTTCGGACTGTCGGGCTTCGCCGTAGTGCGCAACCCGTTCAACTCGACGGTGCTCACCATCGGAGCGGCGTCGGGACCGCTCGACGTCGCCGCCGGAACCACAGTGACCTACTCGTTCCCGGTCACGGCTGCGTCCGCGGGCGCGGTCGGTATCACATCGATGATTTTCTCCGGCGGATATCCGATCCTTGCGAATACGACGGTCGGCGACGGAGTCACGGTAACGGCGGCTCCGGTGGTTACAGTGGTGAACCTCACGCCTTCGGCACAGACGGTTTCGCGCGGACAATCGGCCGTGACGGTCCTGAGGATCCACAACGCCGGCCCGGGAAGCATCAACTTCTCAGGCACACTCTCCTACGGCGCGGCGACCGGAATCGTCGCGGCTCAACGCGGTGGAAGCGTGAACGTGGCGGAAGGAGCCGATGGTACGGCGACCTTCGATGTCCTCGCGACCAACAGCGCCGCGCTGGGAACGGACAACGTTTCAGTCACTGTGAATGGTGTAGCCAACGACACCGGCTTCGGCGTCACGGCTAGCGCCACGAACGCGGGCACGTTGACCGTGCAGTTGGTCCCGGTGGTTACGATCGGCACTGGCACTGTGACCTCAAGTCCAGTGACTCGTGGCAACAACATCACGTTCACCTTCCCGGTGAGCACGCCGGTCAACTCCGCCATAGCCGATATCACGGGCATCACGGTAACGGCCACCGACACCGTGTTCACAGCCGACGTTGCCAATGCCACGACCCTCACAGCGGACAGTCCTGCAACGTTGACGTTTACAGGTGCGGTCTCCGGCAGCGCGACGCCAGGCAACCGTACGATCGGCATCACCGTTAGCTACAACGACGACAACACAGGCACTGCCCAGACCGACGCTACTAACAGTGCAAGCGGTTTCCTCGTGCAGACGGTGCCGACTTTGCAATCTGCGAATCTGGCGTTTACCAGCCAGTCGGGCAAGAGCAACCGAGTTTCTCTGGGTCAGGCGGCCAACGTCAGCTTCGATGTTGGAAACGCCACCGGTTCGGCGACGGCCAGGATCACGGGAGTGGTCTCCAGCTGGATCACCAACGGCCTCACCTTGGTTTCCGAGAGCAGCGTCTCGAGCCTGACTCCGATCGCTGCGAGCAACACCAAAACCTACTCGGCAAGCCTGAAAGTCCCGGCAAACCTGACACCCGGACCGATCACCGCTACGGTGGTGTTCCAGGCTACGGATGTGAACACGAACCTGACCGGCTACGATATCACCCAGTCGATTCCGTTCACTGCTCAGACCACTGCGACCAATGTGACCGGCGCGGTGACAACGCTCCCAGCGTCGGTTGCCGAGGGAGAGACCGGAGCGCAACTGCTGACGACCTTGACCAACAATACGCCGAATTCGCCAGCAGTGAACTTCAACTCCGTGACGTGGCAGGCGTTCCGCACGACGGACTCTGCAGACGTGACCAACAAGTTCATCTTCTCGAATCCGAGTTTGCCTCAAGTCGCCAAGGGCTCTCCCAAGACCGTCACCTACACGTTCGACGTAGACATCTCGGCACCCATCACAAGCGTGACCTTGCGACCGATTTTCGCCGGAACCGACGAGGCCACGGGCGCAGCCGTGACCATCACGCCGATCTCCGGCGACTTGGCGGTGACGGGACCGAAAGCGGTGCTGTCGATCAACAGCATGACGCTGTCGACCAACATTGTTTCGCAGGGACAAGCGTTCACGGCGGCGTTGAACGTTTCGAACCGAGGGGCCTAGCCGGCGGACTTGAGTTTCGGGCCCAACCCGCTCACACTCACCAATGGCGGGACGACCTATGGGTCGTCGGATTTCACGTCGTCGAAGACGGATCTCGCCAGCCAGATCAACTCGAACTCGACGACCATCCTGTCGTTCACCATCACGCCGACAACGGCTTCGACGCCGGTGGGGTTGACGATCGACATCACCGCAACCATTCCGGCAACCAACCACGCCGACGCGACCAACGTCTCGATCACTGGAACGAGCCTGGCGTCGTTCCTATTGCAATCGCGCTCTCAAGTTGTGGATCGGTTGACATCGATCTTGAGCACGAACCCGCCCGCTCCGGACCGGTTCGACGCCAGCGACCAGGACGGCTCGCCCATCACCGCCACGGCTACCTTCAGCGTGCCGGCAGACGGGGCGCCGCTCCGCGTCGACAGCTGCGACGTGGCGCTTGCGAATGGTGTGACCGATGTGGGCGCGCAATTTACAGTCAACAAACTCACCACGTTCCCGTTCACCGTAGGCGCCGGTCAGACCAAGAGCGTGACGTTCACGGTCAAGGCGACGGCTGCGGCGGTCGAGGGCGAGGTCATCGCACTCACGGCCACGTTCGCCGGCACGGACACCAATAGCGGCGTTCAGACTACCGCGAAGGCAGATCAGAGATTCGGCGTTCGCGACGCTGCAACGTTCGTTATCGGTGAGCCGGACCTCAACACGTCGACGGCCGGCACCACCGCCTCGGCGTTCACCCTGCCGTGGGCCTCGTTGGCGGCCAAGGGCCCGGATGGGATCACGCGATTGTTCGTCGCAGATACGGGCAACAATCGCGTCCTGATCTTCCAGCCTCTGCCGTCCGTGGTCAACACGGCAGCGACGACCGTCCTGGGCGAACCGAGCTTCGTCACCGGCACGGTGAATCGAAACGCGGGCCAGACAACAGACAACGGTATGTCGGCGCCGAAAGCCCTGTGGGTCACCGGCACCACGCTCATCGTGGCCGACACGGGCAACAACCGAGTGCTGATCTACAACGACTACACGACCTTGGCGCAGCGCGATGCCACGCCGGATCGTGAGATTGGGCAGATCAGCTTCTTCACCGGCAGTGCCAACAAGGGCAATGCAGCGCCCGACGCCAACACGCTCTCCGCGCCGGTGGGCGTCGCCGTGACGGGTTCCGGTTCGGCGGCCGGGCTGGTCGTGGCAGACAGCGGTAACAACCGGGTCCTGGTGTACAACAGCCTTTCTGCGCTAGACAGATTCGGCACGGTACCCGCGGACAAGGTGTTTGGCCAGCCCGATTTCCTGACCAACACCGTTGCCTTGACGACCACAGCCGGCACGGTAAACGCCCCGTTGGGCGTGACTGTGAAGGCCAACCAGTTGTTCGTGGCGGATACGGGCAACAACCGAGTACTGGTGTTCAACGACGTGACGAACTTGACCAACACGAACGCAACATCGGATGTCGTACTTGGCCAGGCCGACGGAACGGGCTCGAGCGCCAACCGAGGCGGTTCGACGGCAAAGGACAGCTTCAACCAGCCGACGTCGACCTACGTCGCCGGCAACAACCTGTTCGTCGTCGACTCGAGCAACAACCGGGTCGTGGTCTACCCGAACGCGAGTGGCATCACGAACACGTCGCTGCCCACCGGCCTGATCGGCCAGCAGTACTACACGGATAATGGTGCCAACAACGTAAACGTCAGTGCGATTGTGTCGGTGCCCGATGCCTTCAGCCTGAGGGCCCCGCGAGGCGGCTTCGCGAGCTCGACCGGCACCGTCTTCTGGCCGGCCGATACCGGGAACAACCGGTTGATCAAGGTCCCGCTGCCGTAGCGGTCACCGCGATCCGAGCGGCGCGGGCCGATTCGAAACGCTCACTCCCTCCCCGGGGCTCAAGCCCCGGGGAGTTTTTCATGTGGGCAGACACGGAAGAGCCAAAGGAGCGTTCGGCTCATTGTGCTCGCGGGTGGGGCCAGCGCGGCAGAGACCGGGCCGTCGAGAGACCCGCCGGACTCACTTCCCTGCGTCGCGCCAGCCCGGATGGAAGCGATCGCCGCTTGACGACAGCGTCGAATGCGCTCCCGTCGCCGGGTCGGCCAACCCGAGCCTCCAGCCAGCAGGCGTCTTCTCATCGAAAAGAAGCCATGCGCCTTCGGCCACGGTCGCCGGGTGCATCTTCCATCCGGGGAAGCGGGTCACAGCCTGGGCCTGAGCCTGCCCCGACGAGTCGACCCGGAAGATCTGGTATCCGTCCGGCGCGCTCGAGGCGAAGTACACCCAACGGCCGTCCGGAGAAAAGGCAGGGGACTCGTTGAACTCCGACAAGCCGGCCGAGGACTCCCAGAGCATCTTTCCCTGAAGGTCCAGGACGGCGATGAGCCATCGTTCGGTCCCGCGCCTTCGCAGTTGACATGCGAGGCGCTTGCCGTCAGCCGAGCACGCCGGCGAAAGCGCTTCCACGTCCTGGCCGCTCACGACGCGGACGGGACCGCCCGTGGCTGCGACCGCGCAAAGCCGCCAACCCTCCCCACGATGGCTCTCGAAGTAGATCGTCCGGCCGTCCGGCGACCAGCACGGCGACTGGTCGAGGCTGCCGCCCGTCGTGACCTGACTCGGCGCTCCGCCGGATACGGGAACGGTGAAGATGTGCGACTTCCCAGCTCTACCTGACTGAAACGCTATTCTCTGTCCATCAGGCGAGAGTGCGGGCGCGGAGTCCTCCGAGGGATGTCGGCTCACATTCGTCGCAGTGGCGCCTCCGTCCGAGCTGACGAAGACCTCCATCTGGCCCTGCACCTTCTCGTGGAACACAAGCGTCCCAGCCGGCAGCCGCGGAGGTTCTTCCGAGGCTGCGGGCGTCGAAGCCCAAAGGAGTACTGCCAGCAGTGACGTGCCGAATCGCTTCATTCGAGCCTCCTCAGGGAGTCGTTGTCGTCGCAGCGGCGGCAGAAGCGTCCGCGTCGGCCACGGCGCAGCCCAGCCGGTAAAGGTTCCAGCGCAGCTCCGCGCGCCCCACGGAGGCGAGGCCCTCGACGTAGCGCGTGTTTGCCGATTTCATGCGGAGGTCGAACCGCTTCTGTGCCGACGGGAGATCGGGAACGGCGGAGGCATCCTCGGGGAGTGTGACCACATACTTCACTAGCGCAACGTGCGCGCTGCCCGGACTTGCCGGAGGCGTTGTCGACTCGGAGGAAGTGGTTGCCGAATCGGTGGCATCCGAGGACGCCGTGGCCGACTTGAGGAACGCGGGGTCGACCTCGACTTTCGCGAAGAGCGACGTCTGCAGCTCCTGATAAGTGCCTTGCGAGAGCACGTCGGTGACCCGCTCTCCGAACGGACCCGTCCCGGGCTGAAACTGAAGCGCGACCTTCCCTCCACCGAAGTCGAAGCGATCCGAAAGGCGAGTCTGGCCGTGCTTCAGATAGTGGAGCGTGCGCTGCAGCCCCGCCTCTGCCAGGTACCGCGCTTCCAGGCTCTGCCGGATACGCCGTTGCGCGGAGATGTTGAACGTGGACCGCATCGAAAGCAACGCGCCCAGCCCAAAGAGGATTAGAGCCAGGCCAACCACGAGATAGACGGCAAGGCCGCGGGAGTCGGCACTCGACCGCACTCCGACGCTCTCGAGGCGCAGGAACCTGCTTGCCCGCCGCACCGCTGCGGGGGGCCGTTCCGCGGCCCTCGGAATGACTTTGACCCTCCCGAGTCGGGCCCCGGCTCGCCTCACCATCCGCGTACTCCGATACCCGTGGAGAGCGGCAGCGTCTCGCGTTTGTCGCCGACCTGGCGTCCCAACGTCAGCTCGAGACGCACCAGGCGCTGTCGATTTGCCGTGCTGAACGTCGCGGCGTCCACGTCTGCGCAGACGACCCGCTCCTCCGAAGGCTGCCACGTCGCCGGATCGACGACCTGGCGCAGAATGCGAGATGCCTTTCTCTGGAACGAGTAGAGGACAATCTCGTGTTCCAACGTCCGGAATGCCATGAACGGGTAGGACCGATCGGAGCGCAGGGGCAGCAGGATTTCCCGGGACTCGCTCACCTCCTGGGTCAGCCGGTAAACCAGCAGCATCGCCTCCTGCTGCAGGTCGGCTTCGGCGGTTCCCGTCGCGGTGCGCCGCTGGCCGACTGCGAGAAGGCCGAACGCGACGGCCAACACGATGGCAAACAGAGCCGCCGCTACCGTCGTGGCCGTGAGAGTGAAACCGGAGCTTCGTCTCACTCCAGAGGAACGCAGTGTCACAAGCTCAGCTCACAAGACAGCGTTCGGAGCTGCACTTCACGCCGGGCCGAACCACGATCGGTCGGCCACGTGACCGTGACCGCGAAGTCGTGGAGATCTGCGGCGCCCAGGTACGGATTGACGTCTATCTTCACGTGAAAGCGGCCCACGTCCGCTTCGGGAAGCGCAGCTGCCTCCATCGGGCCCATCAGCAACGCTTCCTCGAGCCTGCGTTGTGCCAGGAACAGTGCGCGCGCGTGCAACTCCGAGCGCCTCGTATCCGCGCTGGCGTTCAGGACCAGCTGCACGACGGGGAGCAACAGGAAGGACATCAGCGCCACGGCGCAGAGGACCTCGATGATGGTGAGGCCGAAGCCGGGAACCCGGTGCCGCATCGTCTTCAGGATAACTCAAAGCGGCCTGGGACCTAAGAGGTCCGGACCCTATCGCGACCTCGGCGGGCAGGCAGAGACGCCTGCCCTACCAGGAAGGACAGAGACGCCTGCCCTACCAGGAAGGACAGGGACGGCTGCCCTACCAGGAAGGACAGAGACGCCTGCCCTACCAGGAAGGACAGAGACGCCTGCCCTACCAGGAAGGACAGAGACGCCTGCCCTACCAGGAAGGGGAGAGACGCTTACCGCACCCGAAGCGGCGCAGGGACGATTGCTAGTAGATCGTTTTCAAAACAACATGGCAGTGAAGAGAAAGACTTTCAACACGGAG
>JACQFU010000394.1 GCA_016199905.1 Candidatus Wallbacteria bacterium | reverse complement strand
TCAACCTTGAACTCTCACAGACACCACACTACTATCCGACACATCCGCTGTCGGATACCAACCAGCGGAAAACTCATCTCGCCGCATCAGTGCACGCTCGATCGTGCAAGCTGTTCGGACAGATGTCCGGAGCAAGCACACCTGCTTCAGCCTGCACCGGATCGCGAAATCGTCCACTCCCTCGGGCCCCGCTCGCCGCCGGAGCATCGAACGCCCGTTGAGGATCTTGGCTGCCACAAGTCGTCGCGCCAACAAGAGCCGTCGCGCCGGGTCTCCCGAGAGCCGGCACTGCTCCTGCCTCAACTGGGCATCATCCAATTTCAGGCCGATCGCTCGGCACCGAAACCGGCCATCTCGAGTGAGGTAGACGAGGTCGATCCCCGATTCTGCCAGGAACAGGAAGGCTTGGGTCGTCACCTCGATGTTCCCGAAGAGCATCACCCGGTCGAGCCGGAAAACAGGCACGTCTTGCAGCACCACTCCGTGGGAATCCCGCACCAGCAGCCGGCCACCGACCCGGTGCAGATGCGCTCCCTGCTCCGTCACGTAGAGTGAGGTCGGCGACTCCACTGCCGTCAATCCTCCTCGCGCTCTCCGGGTGGCCGTAGCTGAAACAGCCGACTCGCCGCCTTTGCCAGCCGGCTCAGGTACCCGTGAGCGCGCCCGTCGCCATCCAGATCCGGAGGTGGATTGCGCTGCTCCCGCAGCTTGCCCGGTGCCGGTGGGAACCAGTCGAGATGGACCACCGGCGCCTCGTAAGTTTGGGGCGGCAGCCGGAAGACGCAGCCGCACAGGTCGGGCGCCCCATCTTTCCGAAGCATCCCGCGCACCCTGCGGCATCCGATGGGCTGCGGCGGCAGCGCTCGCAACTGCCGGTTCACCGCATCCGGATCGTAGGAGGGGGACCCAGCCAGCACCTGATGTACGAACAGACGCCCCTCCTCCCCCAGTGGGCCAAAGACCTGAATGAGGATGTGCGCTTCCGCGGTCGTCAGCGGCTCGCCAACCCGAGCCTTCGACAAGAGGCGACCGGAGGCCGGACAACGCAAGGCCAGCAGCTCCACTTGTCGGGGGAGTGTCGCCGGCAGCTCGGGACGCTGTGGCGACGGAGCCTTGCGGTACTGCGGGGCAATGGCTTCACTCTTCACCGGTCTCCTCCTCGGACGAGCACTCCGATACGGCCGTGCCGTCAGCGCCGACCGACGAGCCGACGGCTGCGGCGCGGACAAGTCGCAGCCTGGGATGCGACGGCCCCTGCCGAGGCATCTCGGCTTCGAGCAGTCTCTTCCACTCCTGGAGAGCGTCCCGCAGAGCCGTCAGTTTCGCGGGGTCCTGCTCGCGCGCCATCTGCCGCAACAGCACGCCCTCGAGGCTTCCCGTGGTCTCTTCCAGAGCGCCCTCCTCCGGGAGTAGTTGCTCGGATTTGGGAAGCAGTCCGGCGTGGACGACCGGCGAAGCGTAGCCGCGAGGCGGCAAGGCGAAGCGGCATCGGCAAACAGAGGCCGTGGCCAGGTGAGGGACGTGACCGGCGATGCGAGCGCAACCCATCACGGTGGGGCTGACTCCGCGCAAGCCGCGGTGGACGATGTCGGGATCGTATCCGGGGAACTGCGAAAGGAGTTGGTGGGCAAGCAGCCGGCCGGATTCGCCAAGGGGCGAGCAGATGTGGAGCAGAACGTGACGCTCGCGCGGCGTCAAGGGCTGACCGGCGCGCGCCTTTCCGACCAGGGCGGCCAGGACTCCGCAGCCGGCCAGAACGCGGCCTGCGGGGCCCGGTAGGCTCCGAGGGAGCTCCAGAGTCACGGCTGCAGCCGGGCCGAGGGACGGCATGGACGCGCTCACTGCGCCGAGAGGCGGCTCCGACGCAGTTTCCGACTCGTCGGGGAATTGCGTTTCGACAGACAACGGCCCATCGGTTGAATCCTCGTCGCCATTCCGCGGAAGGCGGGGCCGCCGAACTGCGCCCATCGGGGCCGATGCCGCTGATTCCAGCGCAATCTCTCCTATCAGACGGGCGACCTGGCGGGCAGGCATGCGCCGCAGCGACAGCGCGTACTGCGCCTGGTCGGCGAGGGGCTCGAACGAGGACGGGTCGAGGAACAGCGATCGCCGGCCCGAGGCGCGATGCACTCCCAAGGGCAGCTTCACGAGGTTCCCGAGCCCTCGCGGACCCGGGATGTCCTGTTTGGGGAAGAACTCCCAGGAGAGCGGTGAGGGTGGTGCCCCGAGGCGACGCCGC
Organism: Candidatus Wallbacteria bacterium; assembly: GCA_016199905.1. Taxonomy (GTDB): domain Bacteria; phylum Muiribacteriota; class UBA6191; order JACPRK01; family JACPRK01; genus JACPRK01. Next base: position 7,628 of record JACQFU010000394.1, on the reverse strand, counting down.
ACCCACTCTCCGAGCAGACGCAGTTCGGAAGCCGGCACGGTTTCGCAGAAGAGCCAGAGGTGGTATCCCTTGCTGCCCGAGTCCTCGAGGGCCAGGGGCAATCCTCGAGCGGCCGCGAGGTCGAGGAGTCGCCGTGTCTCGTCGCGGGCACGCTGTTTCAGGGCAGCCAGGGTGGCCGGGTCGCCGGCGGCCGACGCCAGGACGCGCGCGCCGATGTCGAGGTCCCAGCACGCTAGCCGCGTGCCTCCGGCAGGATCGAGGAAGTAGATGCCGAGAGTGTCGCGACCGGCCAGGTGAGCTTCGACGTCCGCACGCTCCAGGGGGCGGCGGACGGGGACATAGCCGAAGCCTTTGTTGCCGGCAAGGCGCACCTGGCGAGCGAAGGCCCTCGGATGGCCTGAGAACACGCGCAGCAGGTGTGCCGCAAGCAGCCCGTTTTCCTTGTCGCATCGTGCGGGTTCGTTGGATGGCTCGAGGGAGGCGGCTGCTTCGATTCGAGGGCCCGCGTCCGCGGCCTGGGCGGCCAGACGCATGGCCGGGATAGCGAACTGTCGCAGTCCGTGAGCGCGGTGGGCCACGCCCGCGGAGGCGGGCGCCGATTCGACCGTCTCGAGCGCCTCGACGTGAAGGCCGGAGAGTTCGAGCGCGTCCAGAAAGAGAGACAAAACATCCGGATGCTCTGGAAACTCCGAGCGCAGGCTGCGGGCTTGCTCCAGCCCGGGGTCGTACTGGCCGGCGCCGAGGAGCAGCTCGCCCCGCAAGAGGAGGCACTCTAGCGGTGGCTTGGTGGAGAGGTCCGTCGTGATGCAGCGCTCCAGGGCTGTCAGGGCGGCCGCGGGGCCGTCAGTGCCGGCCAGTACGCGCACGGAGCGGAGCCGTGGAGACCAGTCCTCTGGGGGAGTCGTCGATTCGTCTGGCATGGGGCGCGCTCCGTAAGGCCGGTACGGCGAAGGGCCAACCGGCTCGAGAAGAAGGAGGCGCCCGAGGGCTCAGCGGTTTCGGCCGACCCAGTAGAACTCGTCCACTTTGGTGATATCGGGCCGGCCGAAGAGCTTCACCTTGGCCAGGGAGTCGGCCGGCACCGGATAGATGCGCAGCGTGTCCTCGGCCAGGTCGACGATCTTGGCCAGGCGCTGGAGCATCTTGGCGTAGACGTCGGCAGGCAGGTGGGTCTCGAAGACGCTCCACTGCACGCGAGCGGCGTAATCCTTCAAAGCTCGCGCCAGCCGCGTTCGACGGCGATTACTGGGGGTGTCGTAACAGACGATGTAAAACATCGTTCGGAGCTTTCGAGTAAAGAGAGCTCCGGACGCGAGGAGCGGTTTCGGAGGACCTCAGGCGCCGGCGGTCTGCTTGCGGCGCAGCGCTTCCTTCAACGACCAGCGAATGGCGGGGTCGGCCATCGCACGGGCCACGTCCTCCTTGGTGGCCTTGGGGTTCTTCGTGTCCTTCCTGAAAACGCCCCATTCTCGATTCGTGACCTTGGAGGCGGGCTTGGGAGCCGAAGACGTGGTGGGAGCCGCCTTGGAGGCTCTCCGAGAAGCGCGGCGCTTGGCTGCCGGCTTTCGGGCGACGGGCGTGGATAGCGCCGGCTTTGCCGCCGCTTGGGCCGGCCGGAGGCGATTCGCCTTCGCTGGCTCACGGAGCTGTGCATTCACGATGGCGTCCTCCCGGGGCTGGCCTGGCGCGGTGGGCGCCTGGGACCACGCCATACTGTCATCGCAGGAATCCTCGATGCAAGTCCGGGATTGAGTCGTGCGCCGAAACTCCCGGACGACTGGAACGTTCCTGTGAAGTGTGCACACCTTCGCAGAGCCGAGTTGGCGGCGGGGCTGTCCGGAAACAGATGATAGGATGCTGCCGATGACCGCACAGGCAAGCGGGAACGCCGGAAGAAAACTGCTGCTGAACGCCTTCTCCTTCAACATGCTGGAGCGGTTTCCAGCGAGCCTTCGTGCTCGAGAGGCCACGCTGGCAGAGGCGAGGGAAATAGCCCCCATGCTCACGTCCGCCGTAGGGCATACCGAGACGGCAGCCATCTTTTCGACACTGCTGGAAGTGCCGGTGGCCGTTAGCCGCGAAAGCGTCGAGCTGATGCACGGTGAAGAAGTTCTGATCGGACAGTACCGCGGACCGAGACTACCGGAAGGCTCGACGCGGCTGCCGGAGGGGGCGACGATTCAATGGCTGATAGTGCAAGTCGAGTGACAGGCAAAGCGCCGCGGGTGCCTCGGCTCGCGTTGGCCAAGCTGCGCGTCACGATGAGGGCACTGTCCGGGGGCCGCGTTCCGACTTACTTGGGATCGACCTTGCGCGGGACCTTCGGACACGCGTTCAAGAGCATTGGATGCGGATTGCGAGGGCCTTGCGACGGCCCGTGCGGCGCGCCGAGACACTGCGCTTACTCCTATCTCTTCGAGACACCCATGCCCGACGAGCTGCGCGGCAGGCTGGGCAGCGAGTACGCGCCTCATCCGTTTGCGCTCTGCCCGCTCGATCACACCGAGGGGAACGTCGTACGGGGGCAACCGATCGCTTTCTCGATAACCATGTTCGGTCGCGGAATCAGCTACTTCCCGTTCTTGCTGACTGCTTTCGAGGAGCTGGGCTGCCGAGGGCTGGGGGCGGACCGCCTTCCGTTTCGACTGGAGACCGTCACGGACAGCCTGCACGAGAACAGCCGGCTGCTGTTCGATCCGGCAGAGCACCGGGTGCTGGGCAGCCCAATCGTGCGGGACCTGCGGCAGATGTCGGAGAATGCAGCCCGGGACCGGCTTGCCGGGGCGGAGGGGCCCGTGGATGTGAGAGTGCGGTTCCTGTCTCCGACGCACCTGGTTCGAGGCGGCCAGTCGCTGTTCGAGCCCGATCTCGACGCTCTATTGGCGGCGCTTCACCGCAGGTTTGAAGCGTTCACGTTGTTGCACGGAGAGGGCCCCGCGGCCTGGGACGACTCCGAGGCCCAGGACCCGCCCGATCCGGCGTCCATGGGCTGGGAGCGCGCGCGTGTGAGCATCGGCGCCGAACCGTTTCAGGAGTTTGGCGATACCGTTGCCGTCCTGCCCTGGGAATGGGACCTGTCTCGAGGCACTCGTGTCGGCGACTCTCGGGCCCTGCGAAACGCCGTGTCCGAAGTAGAAAGCGACACTTCGCGCCTGGAGTGGGTGGACTGGGATCGCGTCTCCAACCGCCAGGGCCGGCACGTCCCGATGGGAGGCGTCATCGGCGACGCGCTGTATCGTGGCGCGCCCGCCGAATGCCTGCCGTGGCTGATGGCCGGCCAGTGGACGCTCGCCGGGAAGGCGACCGTCTTCGGAATGGGTCGCTACCTGGCGGATTTGGAGCCCGCTCCCCACGACTGGGGTGTTGCAGACTCCGGTCGTCTCTAGCGGGAGTCTCCCGGCAAGGGGTCCAACTCTTTTTCGTTTTCGCCCGCTTCACGTGTTCGACGGGATCGGCGGCTCCGCCAATCTGGTGGCGACTCCTCGAAGCGCGGCGCCTCGCCCGGCGACGGACCCATGGCGAACCTGAGAGGTTTACGAGCCCTGCCGCCCGGCTGAACCCCGCGCCTGCATCACAAACTGCGTCTTCGTTTCGTGCAGCGACTCCTCGAGGCCGACGGGATACGAGTGCGGATTCAAGAACCGCTTCACGCCCGAGTGGAGCCCGGCAAGCTGGGCGACGACCCGCTCGCGAATGCGGGACAGAGGGGGCGGCTCGTAGACCAGTCGGCCGGCCCGGAACACGGGAACCAGCAGGTCCTCGCAGGGCGCCCCCTGCGCCAGCTGCTTACGTCTCGTCGGGTCCAATGGGTCCACAATCGCCCAGGGCCCGGCGGGCGGACGCTCCTCGTCGTAGATGGCGTCGGCCTCGAACCCGCGCTCGTGCGAGAATCGCCGCACCTGCAACACGCCCGGGTTCGAGATCTTTGCCGCCTGCTCCGAGAGCTTCACGCGGTAGCGCCAGACCCCATCCTCCCGGACTGCACCCAGCTTGTAGACGCCGCCCAGGGCCGGCTCGTCGTGACCCGTGACCAGCCGAGTGCCGACGCCCCAGACCGCGATCGCCGCGTGCTGGTCCTTGAGACTCTCGATGGTGTGCTCGTCCAGGTCGTTGGAGGCCAGAACGGCGGCTTCGGGGAAACCCGCCTCGTCGAGGATCTTGCGGGCCTCCGACGACAGGTACGCCAGGTCGCCGGAATCGAGCCGCACGCCGACCATCTCTTGCCCCTGCTCCCGCAGCCATTTGCCGACCTCCACCGTGCGGCGCACTCCGTCCAGGGTGTTGTAGGTGTCGACGAGGAAGACGCAGTTGTTCGGCATCGCCCGCGCGTACTGCCGGAAGGCTTCTTTCTCCTCATCGAAGAGCATCACCCAGCTGTGAGCGTGCGTGCCTCGCACGGGGATTCCGAAGAGCTTGCCCGCCAGCACGTTGGAGGTCGCGGCACACCCGCCCGCGTAGGCTGCCCGGCTGGCCGACAGTGCCCCGTCGATCCCCTGCGCGCGCCTCAGGCCGAACTCCAGCACCGGCTGCCCCCGGGCTGCCAGACAGATGCGGGCCGCCTTCGTCGCGATCGGCGTCTGGAAGTTCACCAGGTTCAGCAGCGGCGTCTCCAGCAACTGGCAGAGAGCCACGGGGCCCTTCACCCGCACGAGCGGCTCCTGCGGAAAGACTACGGTCCCCTCCGGCACGGCGTCGACATCGCAGGAGAACGCGAGTCGGCCCAGCCACTCGAGAAACCCCCGGTCGAAGAGCGGCTTCCCGTCGGCGCCCGCCAGCGATTCGAGATAGGCCCGATCGGCCTCGCCAAACCGCAGCTCCTGCATGTACGCGACGGCGTGCTCGAGCCCGCACGCCACGGTGAAGCCCCCTTCGAACGGGTGTTTGCGGAAGAAGAGGTGGAACACGGCCTCCCGTTCGGCAAGTCCGGACTTCCAGCACGCATGCGCCATCGTGAGCTGGTAGAGATCGGTCAGCAACGCCAAGGAGTGGCCGTAGAGTTCGCTCAGAAGGCTCATTGCTTCACCCTAGGCTCACCGAGAATGGCGATGCAAAGGAATCTGCGGAACGCCAAGGCGGTACGAGCAGGCGCGAACTTCCTGGCGCAACCGTGGCGATGGCTGGCCCCACCACCGGGAGTGTGGCCGCGACCGGCCGCTCAGTGGACGCTCGACGGCGCCGGCGGCGAGAACAGCTCCAGCACGGCGCGGGCCTTCCCGCGGCGCTGCTGGCGAGCGTCGAAGGCCGTCAGCGCTGCCCGAAGCGTACTCTCGGGCAGGCCTTTTTCTCGTGCGGCCTGCAGGCATATCTCCAGCATCTTCCGCTCGCAAGCCGCCATCTGGTTTTCGTAGTCCCGGGCCAGCTCGGGTCTTGCTCCCAATCTGCAGGCCAGCTCCAGCTCTCGCAGGAGATCCAGCCGGGCCACCAGATGCTCCGGGTCGGTCGCCGCCAGGGCCGCCGAAAGGAGCTCGATCGCCCGGTCGAATCGGCGCGCCTGAACTGCCTCGCGAGCGCGTTCGAGCTCGGCCTGGTAGGCGCACTCGACGCGATCCAGCGCCACGAGATGCACGAAGGCTTGGCTGCGGATTCCCTGCGCGGCGAGCCGTTCGCGCAGGGCGTCTTCGACCTGCCGCACGGTGGGCGTGACGTTGGCCGCCAGCGCGTCTCGCAACATCGAGTCGAAGGAGGACTGGACGACACCGCCGAGCTCGCGCGGTGCCAGGCCCGTCCTGAACTCGACTTTCACGCCGGCTGGCCTGGCGACGGGGTTTTCTTCCCGCCCAATCGCCCGGTAATGCGCAAGCGACTGATCCGGCGGCAGCACCATCCAGACCACCACGGCCACCACGGCGGCATAGACGAAGGCCCCGGCCATGACGGCCCGGTGACTCGACACGGCCCCGCCTGCCGGGGGTTCCGCAAGCCCGGCCTGCCCGGGCGGCAGGCCCTGTCCGGCTTCGGAAAACATTTGCCCCGCGGGGAGCTTGGCCGTCAGCGCGGGCGCGGGAAGCCCGAGGTGCGCGGCCAGGGTTTGGGTCAGCTCGGCGACGAAGAGGCGAGCGTTGGCAGGCGTATCGCCGTAGATCGCCGCGAGCTCTTCGAGCGTCGCCGTCGTTCCCCAGCGCAGCACGAGCTTCTCCAGCGGCTCGATGGTGCTCGAGTGGACGTGCAATCGAAGGGACTGAAGCACGGCCGCGAGCGCCGCGGGCTGGCCCATCTCGCCCAGCAGCTCCAGGCCGCGGCGCACCGCCGCAGGCTGACTCATCTCCAGCAGCGAGCAGGCAGCGTGGAAAGCCGACTCCGGCGCCGTGGCGGCCAGCGCCGCCAGCGCGCGGCGAGAGACCTCCGCGTCGCGGTCTTTCACCAGCGACCAGAGGCAAGCGCGCGTTCGAGGGTCGTCGAGGCCGCCCAGCACGGCGATGGCCGCGAGCCGTACGCGGCGGTCGCGAGCGTAGGTGAAGGGCTGCGTCAGGTCGAAGGCATCGGCGAGGCGCTGGTCCGCCACGGCCTGCAAGAGAGTCACTGTCGTCAGCGGGTCCGAATGGGACGCCAGCTTCTGGCGCACCAGCTGCGGGGTGAGCTGTCCCTGCTGCTGCAGCCCCCAGACCATCTCGAAGCTGCCGCTCGTCTCGGCATCGAGCGGCACTCCGCTCGAGGCGACCAGCGTGGGGCCGGCGTCCGGCTCGTTGGACTCCGGCGGCAGACCCAGCGCGGCACGAAGGCACTTGCGGCGACCCCCAGCGGGGAGTTGTGCCAGCAGCGACAGCACCTCGTCCCTGCGACCGGCTACGGCCTCGGAGGCCAAGGCGGCGGCGCTGGCCTCCGAGAGCCGAGGATGCGCCTCCGCCAGGAAGTGGTCGCGCAGGAAGTCGAAACGTTCGGGAAACTGCAGCGTTCGCGCGACGTGAAGGGCCGCGGCCCGGTCGGCGACGGCGTCCGCTGAAAGCATGCCTTGCAGGTGACTGAGGAATCGGTCCTTGGACACGCGCACGCAGGCGCGAATGGCGGCCCCGCGGACTCGGGGGCTCGGGTCGGCCAGACACGAAGCGGTGGCGAGCAGGTCGGCGTCGTTGCCGGCCAGCTCGATGGCGTCGACGGCGTTGGCCCGCACGCGGGCATCCGGGTCGCGCAGCAAGGCGCGGTAGAGCGCGGCGGCGGCCGCGCCGCCGACCAGCGCGAGCGAAGAGACCAGACTGGCCCGCACGGTCGGCTCGCGCTCGGCAGGCCCCAGCCTCATCAACAGCCGGGCCACGTCGTCGGCGCCGGCAACCAGCGCCACGTCGATCGTCGATTGCAGAGCGGTGAGGGCCTCTTCCGGGTCGCCTGCCAGGCGTCGCTCGAAGTCCGAGAGCGATGCGGCCGCGGCCTGGCTGCCGGTACCGCCACAATGTAGGAGCATCGCGCGGACCGATTGCAGCGCCGCGTGCCGCACGGCGCTGTCGTCGTCGCGCAACAGCCGCCGCACGGCAGCCAGCAGGCGCCGGTCGGGAGTGTTGGCCAGTCCTTGCAAGGTGCGCAACCGCACCACGGGCGACTCGTGCTGCAGATCGAAGAGCGACCGTTGCACGAGCTCGTCCGGCAACAGAGGGGCCGCCGCCCGAGCGCTCTCGGTTTCCCGGCGTTCGTCCGCG
>JACQFU010000393.1 GCA_016199905.1 Candidatus Wallbacteria bacterium | reverse complement strand
GACGCGCCGGGCATGGGCTCGCTGGCGCTGCTTGCGGGCGGCCAGGCCGGGCCCGGCCGAACGCTGGCTTCTAGGCTCCTCGACAAACACCTCAAGGGGTGGATAGGATACTCGCCGTGCGGACCGCAGGACTATCCGAACCGCAGCTGGGGATCGCCCTGGACGGCCTATCGATCGCAGGCGCTGGCAGTGCACGCGTGGCTGGCCGCCGCGGCCTCCGGCGCGCCCGACGCGGTCCGGCTGCGCGACGCCGCCCGCAAGCTGCGCGAGCGGGTGCTGGCGCAGTGCTGGGATCCGCAGCTGGGCGGCTTTTGTCCCCTGGCATTTCGCATGGGAAGCGGCGATCCGCAGCCGCTTCCGGAACCCGGGCGCTACGTCCTGGCCGACCAGTTCTGGGCGCTCGCAGTCTTTGCGGACGAGCCGTTCCCCTATCGCTCGTCCACGGGAGGAACCCGATGATCCCCATGATCCGTGTCGCCGCTGCCGCCCTTTGCGCAGCCACGCTCCTTGCGGGCGCGGCCGCGGCCGACGAAAGGAGCACGCTTCCGATGATCGCCACCACGGCCCAGAGCCTGGAGTTCGAAGTCGTCCGCGCCGGCCCCAACGCCTTCGGGCGCCAGGGACCGGCCGAGACCGTGATCCACACGAAGCTCGAGTGGGAAGAGGTTTGGAAGTCGATCGCCTCCACCAGCGTCCCGCGGCCGCCGGCTCCCGAGATTGACTTCGGAAAGCGCACTCTTGTGGCAGTCTTCATGGGAGAGAAGCCGACCGGCGGCTACAGGATCGAGGTGCGCTCTGTGCGGCGTTCCCCCGACGGCAAGAAGCTTCTGGTCGACGTCGTGGAGAAACAGCCCGCAAAGGGCGCGATCCTGACTCAGGCCTTCACCTCTCCCTACCAGGTGATTGGCGTAGCGGCCGGCGACTTCACGCTCGAAGTCACGCGGACACGACAGTAGGAGGTGGTGAGTTCCATGCGCAGGTTCTCCTCTCGCAAAGGACAGGGCTTCATCGGGCTGCTCGTCGCCGTGGTCATCGTCGGTTACCTCTGGAAGACGGGGGTCCTCAGCGGCTTCAAGCCGGCCACGGTAGCGACTCAGCCGGCGCCCGTGCAGGCCCTACCCGACACGGCCGCCCTGAATACTTTCAAGATGACGGCCGACCAGGTGAAGAGCGCCGTGGCCGACTACCAGATCAAGAAGAGCGGACTGCCTCGGGACCTGGCCGACCTTCACGCCGAGACAGGCGTGGATCTCATGAAGGACCCCTGGGGTGGCCAGTATTACGTGCAGCAGGGTTGGCTGCGTTGCACGGGCAACCCGAAAATGGCCGAAAAAGTCTGGTGATTTTTTCTTCCCACGCGGGCGAACGCCGGTGCTATACTGCGCAATTGTCTCCGGGCACCGGGAGCCGCCCGGCGCGAACGGCGAGATCGCGCATCCCGAGAGGGTTTTTGTGCTCTGCATCACTTCCCGGATGGACCCTTGCGAGACACTGCTTTCGTTATGCTAGTGCTAGGCCACCGAGGCGCCCCCGATTCACGCTTCGAGAATACTCTCGGGTCGTTCCGGGCAGCGCTCGCAATGGGCGCCGACGGCGTAGAGTTGGACGTCCGCAAGACTCGCGACGGGCATTGGGTGGTGCACCACGACCCGTGCCTGCCCGGCACAGCCACGCCGATCGAACGGCTGTCGCTGCGGCAAGTGCGCGCGCGGCTTCTGCCCAGCAGAGAGCGCGTGCCTACTCTGCCGGAAGTCTTCGAAACGCTTGGACGGCAGGCCCAACTCGTCGTCGAGTTGAAGGGCCGCTCCGGCGCTGGAGGCCTCGTCGGCGAGCTTCCCCCGGCGAAGGGGCGCCCCGGGCTCCGGATTTCCAGCTTCAATCACAAGATGCTGGCGCAACTGGCCGGGACGCGGTATCCTCTCGCGCTCACCGTCGACCGCCTCCGGCCGGACACACTGGAGAAAGCGAGCCGAATGGGAGCCTCCGAAATCCACCTCAAGCACACGCTGCTCGACAAAGGGCTTGTGCGACGCGCGCACGCTCTGAAATTGAAAGTGCTAGCGTGGACTGTCGACACCGTGACGGGGTTCGCGAATATGCGCGCTCTGGGAGTGGACGGTGTGATTACGAACCGTGTTGAGATGGCCTTGCGCTACTTCAGGACGGACCGAAAGAAAACACGAGGACATTCATGAACAACCTCGAACCCATCCAAATCGTCCCGGACGTCTACTACATGCAGGTGGGCCCGACCATGGTCAACTGCGGGTTCGTCGTCACGCGCGACGGAGTCGTGGTGGTCGACGGGGGCCCTACGCCAGCCGCCGGCGTGGCCATCCGCGAGGCGATCGCCCGCGTGACGGATCAGCCCATCGCCTACGTCATCAACACCCACTTCCACAGCAGCCACACCTTCGGCAACCAGGCGTTCGACGTGCCCGTGATCGCGCACTCTCGCTGCCGCCAGGATATGCAGCGCGCCCTCACCGACGAGTGGACGCCCGAAGAGATCGAGCGCTGCTGCCAGGAGCACCGCGACATCGCTCCCGAGATGGTGGGTCTGCGTGTCACGCTGCCCTCGATCGCCTTCGGCGGCACGGGATTCCTGCACATCGGCGGCAAGCTGCTGCAGTTACTGCCTCTCGGGAACCACACTCCCGATTCCATCGCCGTGTTCTTGGCCGAGCAGCGCGTGGTGTTCGCGGGCGACAACCTCTTCAATGGCCGCCACCCGTTCCTGCGTCACGCCAACGCCAGCCAGTGGGCCGACGTGCTTCGACGGCTGGAATCGTTGAAGATCGACCAGGCCGTTCCGGGCCATGGCCGCGTGATGGAGCGCAAGGACGTCTACAACCTGCGCGTGTATTTCGAGTCGCTCCGGCGCGCGCCCCGGCACCGCAAGGGCCAGCCGCACCTGGAGCGCATCGCTCAGGTCTGACGTGGGCTACGATCCTTCGCGACGGATTCTGATCTACGCCGAGGGCTCGTTCGGGCGGGGCCGTTCCAAGACTGCCGAAGGCGTCTTGCGCTACGGGAAGAACCCGATCGCGGGCGTGGTCGACAGCACCCGCTCCGAGCCCGACGTCGCGGCCGTCCTCGGCCCCGGAGTAGGGGAGGGGGTCCCCTTCTTCAACAGCCTGGAGGCGGCGCTGGCGTCGAAGCCTCAGGCCCTCTTGCTCGGCATTGCGCCACCCGGCGGACAACTCCCCCAGGAGTGGCGCGGCGTGATCGTGCGCGCCTTGCGAGCCGGCCTGCAGCTCATCAACGGCTTGCACATGGAGCTGGCGCGCGATCCCGAGATGGCGGCCGCGGCGCGCGAGGGCGGCGCCGAGATCTGGGACGTGCGCGAACCCGTGGGCGACTTCCCGATCGCCAACGGCCGCGTCATCGAGGTCTCCGCCCAGGTCGTCCTGGCAGTGGGGACCGACTGCGCCATCGGGAAGATGACGGTGATGCTCGAGATCGAGAAGGTCGCGCTGGCCCGCGGCCGCCGGGCCAAGTTTCTGGCAACCGGCCAGACGGGCATCATGATCGCCGGATTCGGCGTGCCGCTGGACCGGGTCATCGGCGACTTCATGGCCGGCTCGATAGAGCAACTGATCCTCGAGCATGCGCCCGGCGCGGATCTGCTGTTGGTGGAGGGACAGGGCTCGCTGATGCATCCGGGCTTCAGCGGCGTGACGCTCTCGCTCATCCACGGAACAGCGCCCACGCACATGGTGCTTTGCCACGACCCGAGCCGTCCGCGCGTGAGGGACTCGCACGTCCCGATCCCTCCCTTTCCGGAAGTGATCGCGCTGCACGAGCAAGTGGCAGGCTACATGCGGCCATCGAAGGTTGTCGCCATCGCACTCAACACATCTTCCATGTCCGATGAGGACGCCTTCGCCGCGGTGGACTTCGCCGCCCGCGAGACGGGCCTGCCCGCGACGGACCCGGTGAGGTTCGGTGCCGAGCCGCTCTTCAACGTCATCGATCGCGCCTGGCGGCAGTAGAAGCAGCAAGCAGCTAGTTTTTCTTGACCTCTCGCGGATCTTGGTGTATCCTCGCGCGCTCGATTTACAGACAGGGGTCCTGCCCACCCCGAGGATGAGAGACCCAGATTACATAAGGAGGGGTCGATGAAGATCCGTTCGCTCTTGGTGAAGTCCGCACTGGCCCTCGGTATTGTCATTCTGGCCGTCGCCACGGCGACCGCCGCTGCGCCCGTCAAGGTAGACGGCACGCTGATCGGCCCTGGAATCCCGCCCTATTGGAGGCTCATCGGCGCCGCGCTCGTCGGCCACGACTCCAAGATATACATCCGCGTCGACGCGGAGGGTAACTGCCACACCGAGTGGCGCCAGGAGTGCAACGCGCTCCCCAACGGCGGCGTCGTGTGCCACCAGGTGCCCTACTACGTTTGCGATCAGACCTACGCGCTCTATCTGATGCCGAGCACCGTCCGCATCGACGGCAAGAGCGTCCTTTGGAACAGCGGCAGTGCGGATCTCAAGATCGGCGAAGTGAAGTCCTTCCTCTTCTGGAAGTGGATCGCGCTGCGCGATGGCGCCAACATCCAGGCTGGCTACAACACCGCCGCGCTGGTCCTCGACACGGGCCGCCTCACCGCGGGCACGCTGGCTGACCGGGCCGCCAACTTCGAGCGCATCTACGGCGCCGAGAAGACCGTCGACCTGGTGGTCGGCTTCCAGGGCGCGACCAACCACGCCGCGCGCGAGCTGATCCGGGGTGCCGGTTACGCCGGCGACTTCGCCGACGCCAACACCTGGACGGGTGCCGATCCGACCCGAGACCAGATCGGTATCCGCGTTTCGCCCAGCGAGGGCGCGGCGTTGATCTCCCGGCTCCAGGGCAACGCGCTCGTGACGGGAATCAAACCCTACGCTTCACAGTAACCACAGCTCAAAGATGCTTCAAGCGGCGTCCGTCCCTTCGGGGCGGGCGCCGTTTTCGCCTGAGTGCAAGGCCCGTTCTCGCACGGGATACGTGCGCACGGCGGTGCTGGCCATCGCGGCCTGGGCAGTGGTCGTCTCGGTGGCGGCCGCGATTCCGGGGGCGTGGCCGCGAGTGCCGGCGCCGGTCTGGCCGATCGTGTCGGCGGTGGCCCTGGGGCTGGCTGTTTTCTGCGCCCGCAATCTCTCCATCTGGAGCCGAGCCCTGGAGAGAACGCTCGAAGCCCTCAAGGACAAGCAGCCATTCGAGCTGCCCGATTGCGGCGATCCGCTCTTCAGTCGCCTCTTCGACGCGTGTCTGGAGCTGGCCAAAGCTGCGGGGAGCCGCAGGATGTTGAGCGGGCTGGCGGACAGGGCGAGCCCCGAGGCTCTCGATCAGCTCTCCACGGCCAACCTGCGCTGGTCGAACGGATGGGCTCGCTGCGAGCTTCCGCTGCTCGCCACCGAACCGATGGCCGAGGACTCGGGCCTCTCGGACACCGCAGGGCTCAGGGCCAGCGTCACGGCCCAGCTCGAGGCGCTCAAGAGCGCGGGCGCGATCCTCGACGGCTATCGCTGGGGCGAGATCTCTGCGTTTCTTCCGCCGGGCCCGCGAGCCGCCGCGTCCGCATGCAGCGCCGCGCTCGCCTGCCGCGATGCGGCCTCCGACGGCCCGCCGTTCACCGTCGCCGTCTCGATGGCTTCGGTCAGCATTGGCGAGCTGGTGGAGGGCGGCTTGACGGTGCTGGGTCCGGAGGCGGCGCTGGCTCGGATGCTGGTCAAGAGTGCGCGGATGCTGGGCGCCTCCGTGCTCGCCAGCGACGCGACGTTCCGGGCGGCTGGCCCGCATTTCCGCTGGCGACGCCTGGGGAAGTTCCGCCTGGGTTGGCGCAAGTTCGAAGTCCACGAGATCCTAGGTCGAGCCACGGACCCGGCCGGAACGGAGGGCGACCTCGGAGCCGGCTACTCCGACGCGCTCGCGGCTCTGGAAAAGCGGGACTGGCAGGCAGCCTCCGAGCTTTTCAAGAAGTGCCTCCAACTCGCCCCGAAAGACGGACCTTCCCGCGTCTGCCTCAATTTCAGCCAGCGCTTCCGCAACAACCCGCCTCCCCGCAGCTGGGACGGCACGCTGGTCCTGGGGCCAGAGCCCTGATACAATGGCGTCTCGCCAGGAGAGCACATTGAAGAGCGATCGCACCGATTCCGGCGTCCCCAAGGCGGGCCCGGTCATCAACATCAAGGAGAAGCGACCGCCCACCGAAGACCCATCGTTGTCGGTGAAGATGGCCGGCACAGTCGATCCCGGCGACGTGCGCGTGTTCGTTCCGCTCGAGGTCTTCGAGGAGATGGAACGCCGCGTCATGAAGAACGCAGACCAGGAGTGGTCGGGACTGTTGCTTGGCGATCTCTATCGCAGCGCGGCTTTCGACTACCTCGAGATCGAGGGATTCCTCCCCTTGCGCGACAGCGCCGCGAAGTTCACCCAGGAGACCTGGGAGGCGCTGTACTCGGAGCTGGACCGGCGAAAGACCGATACGAACATCATCGGCTGGTTCTTCTCGGACCCGGCGGGCAACCTGGCGCTGGAGGGCTACCGCCAGTTCGTGCAGGAGAGCTTCTTCGACGATCCTTACCAGATCGCGATGGGCATCGACCCTCACTCGGGGCGATACCGCGTCTTCGAGTGGAAGGACGGCGAAATGGGTCCGCTTCCGGGCCAGTACCTCTTCGCGCCTGTAGCGCGCGCCGAGGAAGTGAAGCGGGCTGCGCAACGGCCTTTGGCCGACATCCGACCCACGCTCCAGGGGCCGGGGCAGCGGATCCAGTCGCGGCGTCCTCAGCCCGCGAGCTTCTGGAAAGGGTTGATCCTCTTCTTCGTCGTGCTGCTCTCCCTGGGAAACCTCTACTGGCTGGTCGTGTTGATCGAACGAGTGGAGCAGGCCTCGGAGAAGGCGCTGGCCGTGGAGGGTGCGCAGAAGGCGCTGGCCAAGAG
>JACQFU010000392.1 GCA_016199905.1 Candidatus Wallbacteria bacterium | reverse complement strand
CGATGCCGCCGCGGTGCTGCCCGGGACCCGGGCGGTCGCCGTGGCCGACCTGCCCTCCGGCGCCTCGCTCGCCGTTCGCATCCCGCTCGCTTCGCGTTCTGCCGGAACGGCGCTCATCGCCACTGCGACGGCCGAGGCCACGGACGCGAACACCGGCCAGGCCATCGGAATCGCCGCCAACGCGGCCCTGCCGGGAGTAACCATTTCGGTCGGTCGGGTGCCGGTGGCAGCAGTGTCTGCGACCCAGGGTGTCTACTCGGTCGACGGAGCGCCTGTTCCACTCGCGCTCGACGCGAGCGATTCGAGCGACCCCGACGGCGGCGCGCTTCTCTACTCCTGGCGTCAGGTAGACGGACCCTCGGTTGCGCTCTCGCCCGCGAGCACGCCGATTCAGCGGCCAGTCGCGCCCGGCGCCGGAGCCTACTCGTTCGAGGTGACGCTCACGAGCTCGCTGGGGCTTCGGACCATCGGACGCGCCACCGCTTCCGTGCTGGCCAACTCCAGCCCGTCGGTGACGATCGCCACACCCGGGCTGCTGCTCACCGGAGAGCACCTTCGGCTCGTGGCCGCGGCGGCCGACGCCGAATCCGACCCGGTGACCTACACCTGGGACCAGGTCTCCGGCGCAAGCCCTGTGGAACTTTCCGGCGGACAGCCCACGTTGCCCGGAATCGTCGCCTATGCCGACAAGCCCGGCTTCTACGGAGTGAGGCTGAGGGCATCCGATCCGAGGGGCGGCCTGGGCAGCGCGACCGTTCTTTTGAACGTTGCAGCGGCGCCTCAGGTCTCCATCCCGATCGGTGCCGGGAACAACGTGATCTCCGTCCCCCTCTCGCCGTTTACGAGCGACGGCCACGCTTACACGACGGCCGATCTGTCGCGCGACGCGGGCGGCGCCGTGGTGATCCGTTCGGGGCCGGGAGCAAACGGGTTGACGCGCTTCGTCAGTTACCTGCCGGGCATGAGCAAGCCCGTCGCCGTCGAGGCCGGCCTGGGCTACGTGCTGCTCGCGTCGCGGCCAGCGACCTTGGTGCTGCGCGGCCGCGCGTGGCCCCCCGGCACTGCCTCGGTCATCGCTCGTCCGGCGCAGGTGCTGCTGGGCTATCCACGCGGCATTCCGAAGGGTGAGTCCGCGGACGACCTGTTGCAGCGAGCCCGGTGCGCCTTCGTCGTGCGTTCCCGAGTTGGCGCGGACGGCCGAAGCAAGCTCGAGCTCTATCTGCCGGGGCTGATGCCTCCGTTCTCGATTCAGCCGGGCGGCGGATACTACTTTAGCTCCGGGAGCAAGTCGACCTTGCAACTGCCCGACGCGGGCGGACCGTGACGGCCCGCAGTATCGGTGAAGGCAGCGCCATGTCTCCGAGGACATCGATACGACTGCTCCTGCTGTTGGCCTGCCTCGGAGCGGTGACGGCTCGGGTGACGGCCCAGGATGCGGTGCCGGAGAAGCTGCGGCCGGCCTATGCGAAGCTGCAGGCATCCAGCGCCGGCGACTGGCTGGCCCGCGTCGAGCAATCCTCCGGCCTGATCCGCGAACTCTGGGGCGCGCGGGCAAGCGCCCCCGGCAGGGATTCGCGCGAGACGGCCGAGGCGTTCCTGAAGGACCACGCCGAACTGTTCGGGATGAAGGCGGACGGCTCGGATCGCCGTGAGCTGGGCCGCCTGCTCTCGGCCGTGGGCGAAAGGTTCGTCTATCAGCAAATGGCCGCAGGTCTGCCCGTGCTGGGGCGGAAGTCGTTGGTGAGTGTCGATTCGCGACTGCGCGTGCAGGCCGTAGCGAACCGCTTCGGGCCCGTCCAGAAGGTAGCGGGGCTGGATGCCCCGGTATCGCGGGAGCACGCGATCGCCCTGGCTCTCGCCGCCTCCGGGACCGGAACCCGTCTTCGCGCCCCGGCCCAGGCCGAGCTGGCCGTGCTGGCCGACGGCGACTCCGGTGAGGCCGCCTGGCGCGTTGTCCTGGCCTGCCGCGCTCCACTTGCGGACTGGGAAGTCGTGGTGAGCGCGAAGGACGGTCGCGTGCTTCGCAAACGCAGTCTGCTGGTCGCCGCCACGGGAAGCGGGAAGGTGTTCGATCCCAATCCCGTGGTCGCGCTCGGCGACAGGACGCTGCGCGACGGCGGCGACGCAGACGGACCGCAGTTCGCGGCCGCCTATCGCGTCGTGGCCCTGCCCCGTCTGGACGGCAGCGGATTGCTGCGGGGCCAGTGGGCCGACGTCCACAGCCAGACCAATGAAGTCAAAGGAGTTCCGGGTCCGTTCACTCGCGCCCTCGAACCGACATTGAACTTCCTCTATCCGCGGTCGGACAAGCGCTTCGAGGAGACGAACATCTACTACCACCTCGACGCGATCCAGACCTATATCCAGCAAACCATCGGCGTCAGCAACGCCAACGCGCGCGTGACCACGGCGAACGCCCACGAGGACGATGTCTTCAATTCGTTCTACTCGCCGGCCACGCGGTCCATCTATTACGAGGACGGCGCCGGCGGTGTGGACCTGGCGGAAGACTCCGACGTCGTCGTTCACGAATACGGCCACGCCGTGCAGGACAACCAGGTGCCCGGCTGGGGAAGCGTCGAGGAGGGTGGTGCGATGGGCGAAGGTTTCGCCGACTTCCTGGCGTGCGTCTACTCATCGACCAAAACCGTGAATGCCGGCGGTCCCGACCCCGACCCGGCCTGCGTCGGGGAATGGGCCTTCTCGGGCAGAGGCAATTGCCTGCGCCGCACGGACGGCACCAAGCACTATCCCCAGGATCTCGACTCGGAGGTCCACGACGACGGCGAGATCTGGTCGGCCTGCCTGTGGCAGATCCGCGGCCTCTACGGGAACACGATCGCGCTGAGGCTGGTGCTGGAGTCGCACTTCCTTCTGGACGACTTTGCGGACTTCTTCGCGGGTGCCAATGCCATCCTCACGGCCGACGACAATCTCTATGGTGGTACCCACAAGTCGGCGATTCGGGATATCTTCATCGCCCGCGGCATTCTCGATCCGGCGACGTTTCCGGCGGTGACGCAACTGGTCCCCGACAGCCTCGACACCGACAAGGGCGGCCAGCTGGGGATCGTGGGCAGCCACTTCGCGGGCGCGACGGCGGTGGCGCTCGCGGGACCCGTCGGGCGAGTGCTCACGCCTTCGTCCGTGACGGACGCGCGCGTCGACGTGACGATACCCGCCGGCTTGCTCGCCGGGCAGTACACGGTGAAGGTATCGACGCCAGCCGGGCTCAACACCAAAAGTCCGCCGCTGTCGATGCAGTTTCCCGACGACCACACCAACTCCTGCACGGGCCTGGGCGCCGCGGATCGCGTGGTGGTGGGCGGAAACGGAAGCTCCGGCACGATCGATTCCTCGGGCGATCGCGACCTCTTCTCGGTAGACATCCCCGCTGCCGGCACCTACCGCTTCGGGGTCATCGGATTCTCGCTGAACGACCCCTACCTGACGCTGCTGGACCAGGACTGCTCGAAGATCCTGGCTCAGAACGACGACGATGGTCCGGGGCTCGATCCGCTGATCGTGCACGTCTTCGCCCGGCCCGGAACGTACTTCCTGCGCGCCAGAGACTTCTCGACTCGCACGGGCACCTATCGCGTCGCGGCCGGCGGCGCGCCCGCGGCGTTGCAAATAGAGTCGATCACTCCGTCGTGGCCTAAATTGAGCGTGGGGCAGACCATCGCGGTCTCCGTCGTGGTCAAGAACACGGGCATGACGGCGGCCAGCCTCTCGGCCGAGTCCCTGACGATCGCGGGCGCAGCCGTCTCGGCGGCGCCGTTGGCCGTGTCCGTATCGCTGCCGGGCGGCGGCGTCACGACCAGCTTCCAGTTTACCGTCAGCGGCCTGTCTCTGGGGCGGGCCACCCTCACCAGCGCCGTCTTCACAGCCGCGAGCGTGGTCGACTTGACCGCCGTGCCGGTGGCAGCCAATCGCGCCACACCAGCGAGCGTGGACGTGGTGAAGCCCGAACCGACTCTCGTCCTGGAGACGCTCACGGCGACCCGGAATGCCATCGCCGTCGGAGAGGTCCTCCAGGCGACGGTGACGATGCGCAACGAGGGCACTATCCGGGCGAACGTGACGACACCTCGCCTGGTGACGACGCGCGCGACGCTGACGCCGAGCACGCCGTCGCTGTCCACTTCGATCGATCCGATGGGAGGGCGTCGGCAGTTCACCTTCGACGTCACCGGTGCCAGCGTCGGGCTGGGCACGATCACCAGCGCGACCCTGGCGGCGACCGATGCGCAGAGCGGCAAGCCCGCGCCCATCACGACGAACCGAGCCGCGGCGGCAAACGTGATCGTGGGCACTCCGACGCCGCTGTTGCGCATCGTCTCGATCGACACGAGCCGTTCGCAGATCGACGTCGGGCAGCCTCTTGCGGTGACCGTGAAATTCAAGAACGAGGGCTCCGGGCCCGCCGACGTGTCGAGCACGCGTCTGGTCTTTTCGGGGTCCAGCCTGGCGGCCGCGGCCTCGACCACCGGTTTCTCGATTGCCGGGTTCGGCGCGACGGCCTCGGTCACGTTCGGCGGGCTGGGCGTCTCGGCCGGCAGTTGCACGATCTCGAGCGCCACGGTCACTGCGACCAATCCGTCTCTGGGCGGCGGGCCCGTGGGGATCGGCGCGAACTCCGCTGCGGCCCGCATCGTGACCGTCCAGGTGCCGGCAGCCGTGAGCGTGACGTCCGTGACGGCCACGGCCCAGACAGTCAGTCGCCGGCAGACGGGAGTGCGCGTCACCGTGAGGATCGCCAACACGGGGGAGGCGTCGATGGGCGCCCCCGCAGTGGAGTTGACGAGCGTCCTGCGCGTCGGTGCCAACTCCGCGGGGTACACGGTCACACGGCTCTCGGCGCAGCCCGCGGTGCTCGCGGCCGGACAAACGGCGTATGTCACCTACAATGTGGACGTTCTCGACACGGCCCCGCTCGGCGCCACGAACGTGGCGGCCGAGGTGCGCGCCAAGGACGGGAACACGCAGGAGGCGCTCTCCGCCGGCGGCTCGGTGCTGACGAGTTGGACGGTGAAAGCGGCGGCGAAGCTGGCGGTAGGACCGATCGCGGCGGCGCGCTCGACGGTGATTCGGGGCGATACGGGAGTGCTGGTGCAGGTTCCCGTGTCCAACACGGCTCCGGTCG
>JACQFU010000400.1 GCA_016199905.1 Candidatus Wallbacteria bacterium | reverse complement strand
TGACGCCGCCGGCCACCTTTCGCGAGAGCTTCGTCCGCCTCGGCACGATCCCGTGGATGGTGCCCCGCCCCTCCGCGGGCCGCGGCGCCAGCGCGACCCAATCGCCTGCGGCCGGCCGCTCGCCCTCCTCGTCTTGCTTGAGGCGTCCCGCAAGCTCGGCCAGAAGCCGGCCGTCGCCCCCGACCACGTCGAAACTGCCGCCGTGCACCGAGGCCACGCGCGCAGGCGTCAGCTCCCCCGGCCACCGGCGCGCAAAGGCCGATTGCAGCTCGGGAGTCCAGCCAAGAGTCGATAGGTCCATCGTATCCATTGCGAGACGTTGGACGCGCGGCAGCCCCCGGGAGTGCGCGCTACCATCCGCGGCTCACTCCGCGTGACGCGTCGCCACGTCGGGGTTGGACGGGCCGAACTTCGCGAGCAGCTTGGTGGCGCGCAGGAACATCCTCCGCGACGAGGCCTCGTCGCCCGCTTTGCGGAAGAGGTGACCGAGCAAGGAGTACGCCTCCGGCAGGTTGGGCGCAATCCGGAGAGCTTCCGATGCTTCGAGCGTGGCTTCGGGATAGTCGCCCTTCCGAAACAGCGCTCGCGCCAGGTTGTGATGGAAGAGCGCGGCCTCGCGCGACTGCGGACCCTGCGGCAACCCGACCCGCAGCGCGTCGTGGTACCAGGCTACGGCCTGGGGATACTGATTTCTCTTCTCGTAGCAGAGCCCGAGATTGAACCGGGCGAAGGGACACTTCTCTTCCGTGGCAGGAACGCGGATGGCGCTCAGATAGGCCGCCTCTTCCTGCTTGTCGTCGCCCAGGTTCCCGTAGGCCACGCCCAGGTTCATCCAGGCGTAGACGTAATGCGGACGCAACGCCGTCGCCTTCAAGCCGGCCGGGATCGCCTCGGCGGCTTTGCCCAGCATCGCAAGCGCGTTGCAGAGGTTTGCCCATGCCGCCGGGTCGGCCGGGGCCAGCCTCGTCGACTCCCGGTAGCACTGGATCTTCCGCTCGAGCGCGCCCGGTCCGCCGCGGCGCGCCAGCGCCACGCCGAGCGCGTTCCAGCCGGCGGCGTCGGCCGGATGCGCCTTCACGTGGGCCTCGAGCTGCTCGACGGCACGTGCGGCGCGTCCCTGCCTCTGGAACATCTGGGCCAGCACGACTCTCGCCTGGGGCTGCTCCGGAGGACTCTCGACGACCCGCTCCAGCGCCGCAACGGCCGCCGAAAGCGGCGCGGCCGCAGGCGTCGACAGCACCGCCGGGCAAGGGTCGTCCAGCTGCAGGGTCACGTTGGCGCCGTGGGCCGCCTTGTACTCCCGGACTGCCCGATCGTATCGCTCCAAGGTCGCGCGCGCGTCGTCCTTGCAGAAACACTTCCACTTCAGGCTGTACGAGAGCCCGAGCGCGATCGCCACAGGCGCCACCTCGCCGGTCTCGCCGTTCTCCGCACCCGGCACCTCGACCCACTTGAGCGCCTCCTTCAAGGCGTCCTTCAAGCGGATGTCGAGCCGCGGATCGTTCTGCGCCTTCAGGATGATCGTGTGCTCCATCTGGGCGAAGCTCGGCGGACGCGGCGACAGCTCGGCCGTGTAGAACTGGTTCACGGGCGGCGAGTTGATCTCGGCGACGGCCTTCTCCATCTCGGCGTAGAACGCCGCCGGGTCGGAGATGCCCCCGCCCTTCAACGCCGTCAGGAACTCGTTGCCGATCCGGAACCGCTGCACCGAGATCATCGGCGGCTTCCCGTTGAGCTCGGGGTGCCTGGCCATGTAGGCGTCCACTTCCTCGGGGTCCACCTTCTTGTTCCCGTTGAGGTCGTCGATCGCGTTGCCGTCGGGGACCTGGTCGGTGTAGGGGACGGGTTTGCCGGTCGGGAACTGGACCGGCGCGTAGTACTCCTGCGCGCTCGTCAACTCGTCGACGTAGGCCACGGGCGGCTTGCTCTTGTCGGCGGCCTTCAGGTTGATGAGGTCCTCGCCGTTCTTCACCTGCCCCGCCGCGAAGGCGTTGATCAGCTTGTTCAGCTTGTCCAGCTCCGCTTGCGGGATGTCGAAGACCTTGCCCAGGTTCGTCGCGAACGCGTCGCGCTTGCCGAGGCTGGTGTCCTCCAGGAGCTGGATCTGGACCTGGCCGGCGTCCTTGCCGTAGGCCGTCTTGCCCGAGTGCGTCGGCAGCTTCTGAGTGTACTGCTCGATCCAGGCCTGGATGATCTTGCCGAGGTTGTCCTTCGGATCGAGGTTGGCGAGCTTGCCGCCCGCGGCCGCGTCGACCATCGCCTCGACCGTGGCCTGGTCGGTCTCCAGCTGCCCGGGCTTGGTGAGGTCCTTGGCCATCGTGTCCTTGGAGAAGGTGTCCTTCACCAGCTTGTTGGAGCCGAAGTTCAGCACGAACTGCTGGTTGTCCCCTTTGAGGAGCGATTGGATGAAGTCGCGGTCGGCATTGGCCGTCGGCTTCTTCGCCAGGAAATCGGGGGCGGGTTCGCCGGCGGGGAGGCCGATCGGGTTGCCGGTGAAGTCGAAGTCCTTGATGTGCTTTACGGCGCTTCCGTTCTTCACGGTCTGGTAGAAGACGCGCGTCTTGAGCACGCTCACGTTCGTCGGCGGCGGGCTCTGGAAGTTGCCCGAGCCCCACACGGCGTAGCGGCCCGGATCGAGGAACGGGTGGAAGCACAGGTCCGAGAGCTTGCCGTCCACCGGGGATGGCGGCGGGACCTCTTTGACCTTCTTGTCGGTCTGCTTGTCGAGCTTGCGCGGCGTGGAGATTCCGTCACCGTTGGTGTCGTACTCGAAGACGAACGGCTCCGGGCGGAAGGCGATCTTGGCGGTGACGAGCGCCCAGGTCTCGCCCAGAGTCGGGTCGTTGTAGACGCCCTTGGCGTAGACGGCGATGTGGTCGAGCGTGGCCTTGACCGGGTCGGGCGTGCCGGCCTTCTTGGGATCGGCGATCGCCTTCGACACGAACGCCTGCGAGACGTGCTCTACCAGCGTCACCTCGTAGGCCCCGT
>JACQFU010000399.1 GCA_016199905.1 Candidatus Wallbacteria bacterium | reverse complement strand
CGATCGCTTCGGTGGCCTCCAGGTTTGTGTGGTAGACCGTCTCCTCGAGGTCTTCGCCGCTGGTATAGCGGCCGCTGTTGACGTCGATGCTGCAGAAGGCCTCGGTCTGCTCGATGATGATGTAGCCGCCCGAGCGGAGCCAGACCTTGCGCGAGAGCGCCCGCTCGATCTCGATCTCCAGGTTGTAACGGTTGAAGAGCGGCACTTCGTCGGTGTGCAGCCGGATGCGGCTCTTGAGCTCGGGCGTCAGGAAATCGCAGGTTTCGAGCAGCCGCTCGTACTCCGTGCGAGAGTCGATCAGGAACTGCTCGGCGCCCTGGCCGAAGAGGTCGCGCGCCGCCTGCAGCAGCAGATCCGACTCCTTGTAGAGCAGTGAGAGAACGGCGCTCCGCGAATTGCGCACCTGCACCGTCTCCCAGAGCTTCAGCAGCAGTCCCAGGTCCTCCCGGACCTCCTCGACCGTCTTTCCCTGCCCTTCGGTGCGCACGATGAGCCCCATTCCCGGGCGGCGCACCTCTGCCAGCAGCCCCAGAAGCCGCTGTCGCTCCTCGGGGTCCTCGATCCGACGGCTGATGCCGAGGTGGTCCGTGAAGGGCATCAGGACCAGGAACCGGCCGGGCAGCGTGAGGTGAGAGGTTGCGCGCGGACCCTTGGCCGCGACCGCCTCCTTGACGATCTGGACCAGAATTTCCTGTCCCACGGTGAGCACGTCGCTGATGCGCGGCCGCGGCGGCGGTTCCACGCTCTCGGCGCCGCTCACGGGCAGCACCTCTCCGGTGAAGACGTCCTCCATCGGCAGGAACACGTCCTGGCCCGTGCCGATATCCACGAAGGCGGCCTGCATGCCGGGGACGATGTTGTTGACGCGCCCCTTGTAGATGTTGCCGACGAGGCTCTCGTGGCCGACACGTTCCACGTAAAGCTCGACCAGCTTTCCGTCCTCCAGCACGGCCACCCGCGTCAACGCCGGCGCAAAGCTGGCCAGGATCTCGACTCGAACGTGTCCCGTCACGGCCTGGCGAGCGGGGTTCACTCGGGGTGCTGCTGGTAGATCTCGGGGCGCAGCACGCCGATGAAGGGCAGGTTCCGATAGCGCTGCGTGAAATCGAGTCCGTAGCCGACGAGGAACTCGTTGGCCACCTCGAAGCCGATGAACTCCACCGGCACTTCCACCTTCCGACAGACGCCCTTGTTCAGCAGCGAGCAGGTCGCCAGCGATCTCGGGTGGCGTCCGAGCAGCATCTGACGCAGGTAGGCCAGGGTGAGTCCGGTGTCGACGATGTCTTCCACCATCAACACGTCCTTGCCCAGCACGTCCTTCTGCAAGTCCTTGAGGATCCGGACGGTGCCCGAGGACTTTGTGGAGTCGCCGTAGCTGGAGACGGCCATGAAGTCGACCTGAAGGGGCAGATCGATGTGGCGCACCAGGTCGCTTGCGAACATGAAGGCGCCCTTGAGCACGACCACCACCATCAGCTCGCGCCCCTGGTAGGCACTGCTGATCTGGGCACCCAGCTTCTTGCAGCGAGCCGTGAGCTCCTTGGGCCCGATCGTCACCTTCGCGATATCCGGGTGGCCTTCGGAAGGGTGGGACGCGGCGTTGGTCTTGGGCACGAGGAGCGGCTTTCGCCTGACGGGAGAGACTGGAGCGGCAGACGGGGTTCGAACCCGCGACGTCTAGCTTGGAAGGCTAGAGCTCTACCAACTGAGCTACTGCCGCATTCTCGCACGACCGCCGAAGCGGCCCGATAGTACCATTGGACGCCACCGGAAGGGAAGAGGCTCGGGGCGGCCGTTAGCGTGTCACGCCAAGGCCAGCGTGGCATCGATGTGACGACCTGAGACTTGGGACCGACGATTCTCGACAGGACATCGGCGCCTAGCCTCCCCCTCACCCCACGCGGATGACCTCGACCGGGCAGGCCTGGGCGGCTTCGCGAACGGTGTCGGCGTCGCTGGCGTCGGCGTCGGGCCGGACGATGCAGGTCTCCTCGGTCACCTCGAAGACCTCGGGACAGATCTGCTCGCAGGCTCGACACACGATGCACCCGGGCTCGATCCAGACCTTGGGCTTCTTTCGCACGGTCACGCTCATCGCCATTCATCTACGACATTCGGGGCTGGTTTTCCAGGGGGCGCGATTGAACTCCCCGGCAGGGTGCCCTAGGATGGTGTTCGAGACGCGCCCGTACGATGAATCCCGTCCTCATGCCGCAGGCTTCCGAGTTGCGCCGCCGGCTCGCAACCGGGGCTCGCCGCGTCGTCGTCAAGGTCGGCAGCAACGTGCTCGCAGCCGCAGGCCTGGGGCTCGACGCGGGCGTGATGGCCGGGCTGGTTGGCGAGATCTCCCGGTTGGTCGACGCGGGTCGAGAGCTGGTGCTCGTCACCTCGGGGGCCATCCTGGCCGGACGCGTCATTCTCGGGCTGCACGAGCGCCCCAAGTTGTTGCCCGAAAAACAGGCGTGCGCTGCGGTCGGACAGCCCGAGCTGATCGGCCGCTACCGCGAGCTGTTCGGCTGGTACGGGAAAATCGTGAGCCAGGTGCTTTTGACGGCAGAGGACTTGCGGGACCGCAAGCGCTATCTGAACGCCCGAAACACGCTGCGGGTCTTGCTCGACCGGAAGGTCGTCCCGATCGTCAACGAGAACGACACGGTCAGCGTGGAGGAGATCAAGTTCGGCGACAACGACATGCTCAGCTCGCTGGTGGCCAGCCTGGTGGAGGCAGACCTCCTCGTCATCCTCTCCGACGTGGAAGGTTTCTTCACGGCCGATCCGCGCGCCGACTCCGCGGCACGCTTGATCGAACACGTGGAGGAAATCGGCGCGGACGAACTGGCCCGTGCCGGCCACGCTCCGGGGAGGCATGGCCTGGGAGGGATGGCCTCCAAACTCGAGGCGGCGGCCCGATTGATGAAGTCGGGCATTCCCGCGATCGTGGCGCCGGGCAAGAGAGCGGGCACGCTGAACGCCGTGCTGGCAGGCGAGTCCGTGGGCACGCTGTTCTACTCTGCTTCGAGCGGACGGCTCTCGCGGCGCAAGCACTGGCTGGCGTATGCGGCGCATCCCAAGGGCTCGCTCACGCTCGACGCAGGCGCTTGCCGTGCCTTGCTCGAGCAGGGCAAGAGTCTGCTCCCATCGGGCGTGCGATCGGTGGAGGGGAAGTTCGACCTGGGCGACCCGGTGGCTTGCCTCGACGACGAAGGCAAAGAGATCGCCCGCGGGCTGGTGAACTACTCATCGGAGGAAATCGGTCGTATTCGGGGCCGCCACTCCAGCGCCATCGAGAAAATCCTCGGCCGAAAGGATTACGACGAGGTGATCCACCGGGATAACCTGGCACTGCGATGATGCCCTCGCTGAAGGTAACCATGGATGAACAGATGGACCCCGCAGACTCGGAACGGCTGGTGGCAGAGACGTGCAAGCGGGCCAATGAGGCCGCGCGCAAGCTGGCGCAGCTCGGGCCGCAAGTGCGTTCGCGCGCCCTGGAGGCGATGGCGCTGGGACTCCGGGAGGAGACCCGGGACATCCTGGCCGCCAACGCACGCGACGTGTCCGAGTCCGAGGCCGCAGGCAAACCCGTCCCTTTCCTCGACCGGCTTCGGCTGGACCCCGCGCGCATTCAAGGAATGGCCCAGGCGATCGAAGAAGTCGCGCGCCAACCCGATCCCGTG
>JACQFU010000405.1 GCA_016199905.1 Candidatus Wallbacteria bacterium | reverse complement strand
GCGTCGAACCAGATGCCCTGGTCGTCGGGTCCCCGGTGAGCAACGGCCCGCGCCATGGCATCGAGCCACCCGGCCCAGGAGTCCCGGGCCGCGCCCGGATGGAGCAGACCAGCGATGCCGCACATGAAGTGGGTGTCAGTATAGCGGTACGGCTGACTGGGATGAGGCGACGAATCCCTCCTCCCCCTGGACAAACGCCCGCGTCGCGGTCTTTGATGTCTCATCCGCAACGCGTCCACTCTGCCCGCAGGAGGCCCCTCCCGATGATGAAGCTCTACACCTACGCCGCCTCGCCTAATTCCTTCAAGGTCGTCGCCGTCCTCAACCACCTCGGCCTGGCCGGACAGGTCCAGATCCTCGACCTGATTTCCCGCCCCGAGCTCAAGCCCGAGCTGAAGGTCCTCTATCCCGGCGAGCGCACGCCCACGCTGGTCGACGGCGACTTCGTCCTCTGGGAGTCCAACGCCATCATGCAGTACCTGGCCGCCGGCGTCCCCGGCCAGACGATCTGGCCCTCCGATCGCCGAGGCCAGGCCGACGTGAGCCGCTGGCAGTGCTGGCAGCTGGCCCACTGGGGACGCGCTTGCGGCACCCTCATCTACGAGCGACTGCTCAAGGCGATGTTCAAGCTGGGCACTCCCGACGAGACAGCCATAGCGGAGGGCGAGAAAGACTTCCGCGAGTACGCCGAAGTGCTCGACCACTGCCTGAAGGGCCGCAAATGGATCGTAGGCGACAAGCTGACGCTGGCGGATTTCAGCGTCGGCGCCGCGATGGTCTACGCGCAGCCGGCACGCTACCCGCTCGAGGGCTTCGGCGAAATCTCGCGCTGGTTCGCCCAGTTCGGCGAGCTCGAGGGCTGGCGCAAGGCGCTCCCGCCGCCGCGGCCTGCGTGAGTCGTCTGATATACTCGCGCCGCGCCATGGTGATGAGAAACAAGCTCCTGATGCCGGGGTGCGAGGCCATCGCCGAGGCGGCGATTCGGGCCGGTTGCACGCATTACTTCGGCTATCCGGGACTGGCCCTGCGAGACATCCACGGACACATGGCCGCGCGGCTGCCCGCCGAGGGCGGCACGTATGTGACAGCTGAAAACGAGACGGCGGCCATCGGCATGGCTTACGGCGCCGCGTGCGCCGGAGCCCGCGTGATGACCAGCGCCTCCGGTACCGGCATCGGCCAGATGCAGGAGATGCTCTCGTTCATGGCGGGAGCGGAGGTGCCCTGCGTGGTGTTGAACGTGGGCCTCTCCGGCTATTCGCTGGCGGGACTCTTGCCGTCGCAGGCCGACTACTTCCAGGCGACGCGCGGCGCCGGCCAGGAGAACTACCGCCTCGTGGCGCTCTCGCCGTCCTCGGTGCAGGAGGCTGCAGACCTGACGGTGGAGGCCTTCGAGATCGCCGAGCGCCATCGGAACCCCGTGCTGATTCTGGCCGACGGCATCGTGAGCCAGATGATGGAGCCGGCGTCGCTGGTGGCCAAGAAACGGCGGCCTGCGTCCGAGAAGCCGTGGACCGTGGGTCCGCGCCACAACCGGCGCCCCAACCTCGTGACCTCGATTTACCTGGAGCCGTCCGCGCTGGAGGCGCAGGTCTGGAAGCTCTACAAGAAGTATCAGACGCTCAGCGGCCGCGAGGTGCGCTACGAGGAGTACCGCTGCAAGGACGCGAGCCTGATCCTGGTGGCCGGCGGCATCCTGGGGCGAGTGGCTCGCACGGCCGTGGACAAGGGCCGCAAGCGCGGGATGAAGCTGGGGCTCTTCCGGCCGGTGAGCCTCTGGCCCTTCCCGGCGGAGGCGCTGGCGGAGCACTCCCGGCGAGCGAAGTCCTTGCTCGTCGTGGAGCTGAACACGGGCCAGATGGTGGAGGACGTGCGCTTGGCGACTCAAAAGCACGATCGTGTCCATTTTTACGGCAGGACGGGCGGCAGCATTCCGTCGTCCTTCGAGATCCTGCACGAGGCGCTGAAGTGGATGGATTGAAGCCGGCTGCCAGGCCGAAAGTGACGCGAGCGGCCTTCGCGCGGCTGCACGAGTGCCCGGGCGGCCCCCACGATCCGGTTCAGCAAGCGATCTCCCAGGTCCTGGAGGAGCTTTCCGCTGCCTCCAGCGCCATCGCCGTGGCGCCCTTCGGCTGTGCGTTGGTGCTCTTCGAATCCCTCGACATCGACTGCGTGACCGTCCCGCCGGGCAGGGCTCCGGCCGTGGCCGCGGGTCTCAAGAGCGTCCACCCGGACGCCCTGGTCATTTGCTATCAGGGAGGCTGGGACGCGACCTCGACGGGTGCGGGCGAGGTGCTTCACGCGGCGCATCGCGGCGATCCGATCACCGTCATTCACACGGACCTGGACGAGGAGGCTGCGCCCGGGTTGCCATTGGCGGAGCTGGTAGCCGCGGTGGGCGGCAGCGCTCCCGCCTACGTCGAACGCGTGGTCTTCTCCGGTGAGGCGAGCCTTCCCCAGCTGACCGCCGTGTTGGCGCGGGCACTGGCGCTGCAGCGAGAGATACGCGCCTTCGGTTTCGTCGAGGTCGTTTCGCCCGTGCGAGTCCGGGCGGGGAAGAGGAGTCCGGGGTGCCTGAGAGAAGCCGAAGCAAAGTAGCGCATCCTCCGCCTCCGCCGGCGTTGGCGCCCGTCCGGGCCCAGCACGTGCCCGTGGAGATCGAGCGCGTGATCCTGGCCGGCCCCCGCGGCCGCGGCATCCACTACGCCGGCAGGCTGATCGCGCAAGCAGGTCTCCTGAAGGGCCGCAACGTCACCTGGGTCCCGATGTTTTCCCCGACGGTGCGCGGCCCCACCGACCATTGCACCGTGCTGGTCTCCAAGGAGGAGATCGGCTCGCCGCTGGCGGGCGTTCCGGACATCGTGCTGGCTCTGGACCCGGCCGACTACGAGCTGTTCAAGCTGCGAATCAAGGCCGGCGGGCTGATGCTCTACGACGCCAACGCCGTCGACCTGCTGCCCGAATCCTTTCGAGACGACATCCGAACCATCGCCGTCCCCGCGCGCGAGTTGACTCGGGAGCTGGGCGACGACAGCCTGGCGAGCCTCCTGATGCTGGGCGCTTACCTGGGCAACTCGCGGCTGCTGGACGAGAAGTCGGTCCACGAGGCGCTGAAGCGCACGCCCGTGCCGCAGGAAGGGGCGGGCTGGCCGATCGACCTGGCCCGGCGCGCCGTGGACGAGGGCTTCCGCTACGTGCGCGAGCGTCGCTACATGTACAACCGCTACGCGTACAGCATCTTCATGCGCTGAGGGGGCCAGGATGATCGAGGCGAACGGCGTGACGCGCCGGTTCGGCCGATTCACGGCCGTCGACGACGCCACCTTCGAGGTGCCCGCCGGGAGAGTCGCCGGATTCCTTGGACCCAATGGAGCCGGCAAGACCACGACCCTGAAGATGCTCTCGGGTCTGCTGCGCCCGGACGCCGGTCGGCTGTCGGTCGCCGGCAAGGACCCGCAGCGCCAGCGCGAAGCCGTTCTGGCGGGCACGGGCGTCCTCATCGAAACGCCCGGCTTCTTCGAGCACGCCTCCGCGCTCGAGAACCTCCTGTGGCTGGGTTCGTTGGGACGCCGCGAACCGCCGGAAAAACTCCGGCCGCGGGCGCTGGAGTGCCTGGAGTCGCTCGACATGGCCCGCCACGCCGCCAGGCCCGTCGCGGGCTTCTCGACCGGAATGCGGATGCGGCTGGCCCTGTCGGTGGCCCTCGTCAATCGGCCTGGAGTGCTGATGCTCGACGAGCCGACAGCCGGCCTGGACCCCATCGGCCGCAGAGCCGTGCGCGAGCTCATCCTGGGAGCCAATCGCTCCAACGGGTCTACCGTGTTCATCAGCTCCCACCTGCTGGAGGAGGTCGAGGTCATCTGCGACTGGCTGGTCGTTATCGAAGCCGGCAAGATCATCGCCCAGGGCAAGATGTCGGAGCTGCTTCCCACCACCGGCGAGTCCCACTTCAGTGCCCGGCTGGAGCCCGCCGACGGCGCCGCCTCCGTCCTCGGAACCATCCCGGAAGCTCGCGCCGTCGAGCGCGAGGGCGCCGCCATCACCTTTCGCGCTCGCCGCGAGGACGTCCCGCGGATCGTCGCGCGCCTCATCGAGAAGGACGTGCGCCTGCACGAACTGCGCGACCTGGGACGCTCCCTGGAGGAGTTCTACTTCAACCTCACCCGCGCAAAGACGGCGCCGCCCGAGGCCGTGCGATGAACCCGCTCCGCTTCGAGGTCGCCTGCCTGGCCCGCGCTCGCGGCAGCTGGATCGCGCTCGTGCTAGCCTGCGCTCCCGCAATCGCCGTCCCGCCCGCGATGCTGCTGATGCGCCACTGGGGCGCCTCGCACCAGGGCCTCGCTCGGGTCTGGTGGCCCACGGCTTTCTACCTGGCCCTCACCGCACAGGCCGCGATGCTGCCGCTCCTCCAGATGTACCTCCTGGGAGACTCGCTGGCGGGCCAGGCGTCCGATAACCGACTCCGGACGCTCCTGCTCTGCCCTGTCAGCCGCCTCGGCCTTTACCTCGGAAAGTTAGGCGCAGCCTCGATTTTCAGCGCCGTCTCGGTGGCGCTCTCGATCCTTTTCATACTGGCCGGCGGCATCTGCGCCACCGCGGGCACCGAGGGCTGGGACTTCGTCCTGTCCCGAGGCTACGAGCGCGCCATCCCCCTGGGCATCGCCATCTACCTCGCCGCCCAGCTCGCCCTGACAGCCTACGAAGCGCTCGTCTTCTCCCTGGCGGGGAGCCTCAAAACGGGGCTGCTGGGCGTGGCGGCGCTGACTGGAGCGATGCTCGCCGTGCAGCTTGGCGCCTATCAATCGGAGAACTTCAAGTGGGCCGGCCACCTCACGTTCACCTACCACTACGTCCACGGTCTGGGATTCGAAATCCTGGCCGGGGCGACCACGGGCCGGCTCGAGGCCGGCGAGCTCTACGGGAAGGCCCTCGCCGCCTTCCTCGCCGACGCCGCCCTCTTCGCAGGTCTCGGCTACTGGGCTTTCCGGCGCCGCGAAGTCTGAAACCGCGTTCTCTTCTCCACCACCCGCGGGATCCGGGCCAGCGCAGCGGAACGGCGTGCCCTTGGCCCCAATGGCGCGTTGACGCGCGTCATGAACCGCTCTTCGCCTTCGGCGCCAGCTGCCATAAGCGGCCCTCGTAAGTCACGACGTAGAGCTCCCCGGACTCGTCCTCGCCGAAGGAGGTTATCGCCTTGTCGGCGCGCGTCAGAAGCCGGTCCTCCGTGACGGAGCCGTTCGCCGCCCTCAGCGACCAGATACGGCCGCTGCCGTAGTCGCCGTAGATATAGGCGCCGGCCAGCTCCGGGCGCTTCTTTCCCCGGTAGACGAAGCCG
>JACQFU010000040.1 GCA_016199905.1 Candidatus Wallbacteria bacterium | reverse complement strand
TGGCCGTGGACTGACTATGAATGATGGAAACCTGCAGCTTCGTCGCGGGAACCTGCGTGCCCGACGCGTCGAAGAGAGTGCCGGTGAGTTTTTGAATTTCACCGCTGGGGTCGGCCAGCAGCACCGTGGGGGGCGGACCTGGAAGCGCCACTGTATGCGAGGCGCCCGTATCGAACACCAGATCGGTCGAACCACCGAATGGCGAACCGGTGGAACTGTTTCGGATTCCTGTTACGAAGAATTTGAGTACTTCCGTGTTGGTGATGTCCGTCGTCAAGACAGACACAGTCGCGGTGCCGTTGGTGTTGCTCAGATCCACCGTCGTGGGTGTGACGGGGCCCACCTCCACACCTCGCGTGAAGTTGAGAACGCGCACCTGTACGGAGTCGCGACGCGTCTTGTCGCCCGTCGTGGTGACCTTGATCGGAATGTCGTAGCTCGCCGCCAAGACCTGAGCTACGGTTCCAAGCAGGCTCGTCAGAACCATGAGGAAACCGAGGAAGGCCCGGGCAAGCCGGGCTTTCTTGAACCATGCCTCGGCAAGCACGGTCGCACCCGCAGCCACTGCCCTCGACACCCCTGAGGGTACCGAACTCGTGGAAAGGGAAGCTCTCATCGTCATCGCAGCCCTACTCCCATCTGAACGCGAGGGAAACACGGAATATCAGCCTTCAAATAATTCGCCAAAGTTGAACAGGCAACCGGGCGTACCTGGCAAGAGCCTGGCCATGATCGCGGCTCCGAGGCCACACGGCCGAGCACCCACCCTCGACGAGTTCGGTGGGCGCACAGTGGACACTCTTCTCGCGCCGAGTCGCGCTCTGCCCTCTCGGGGCGCCCGCGAACGCTGACTTCCTCTCGATTTGCAGAGCCCTCTTCCAGCCAGAATGACTGCGCTGGCATGCACGCTTGCGTGCACCAAACCGTACGTACGGGTAATCTCCCCTTCCCTATCGGCGGCTTCCCGCACCGAGCCCCTCCTTTGCCCTCACCCCGGGCGGCAACGTCGCCCCACGGCGCAACGCCTCCGCCAAAAACGCCGCGCCCTCCGCCGTTTTCCCTTGCCGCTCGAGGATCGCTCCGCGGTGATACAGCAACAACGCGTCGGGCGTCCCCAGCCGGCAGGCCTCCGCAGAGAGCTTCGCGGCAGGTTGCAGCTTGCCCGTGCGAAAGCGCGCCCAGGCCAAGGCGTCAGCGCTGTAGATGTCCGGCCGTTCCCGGTACTCGGCCTCCGCCGCCGTAACGGCGCGCTCCACGGCTCGCTGGCGCTCCAGGTCGAGCACGGCGTGCGTCCGGTTCAGGCGACCGGTCGTCGCCAGGTCCAGCTTCGCGGCAACCTCCAGCATCTCGGCGGCGGCACGCGCGGCGGCGGCATCGCGCCTGGCTTCCGCGATGTCCTCCAGCGTGCCGAGAAGGCCTGGCTCCTGGAAGCAAGCGATCGCAGGCTTCAGCAGTTCCAGTGCATGATCCGATTCCCCCTGATTGGCCAGCAGGCGGGCCAGAGGACCCACGGCCCGAAAGTAGCCCGGCACTTGGCCCAGCGCCTGCTCGAAGGACCTGCGCGCCTTCGTGGCGTCGCCTCGCGCCGCGTGGATCTCGCCGGCCTGCGTGTAGAGCCAGGCTGCCACGTCCCGGGCTCCTCCGGAGAGAGACGACTCCAGACCTGTCTCTACCATCTCGAGCGCGCCGTCCAGGTCGCCGTGCAGGAATCGCATGTGGGCGGCCCGGCTGTAACCCGCGGGCCCCGGCTGCCGATCGAGCATCAGCTGCAGCGCGTCCACGGCAGCGTCGTAGCGGCCCAGCTCGAGCAAGGCGTCCGAGAGCAGCGCGTAGTTGCGCCCCGCGTCCGGAGCAATCGCGATCGCCTTGCGCGCGGAGGCCTCGGCTTCACGAAATCGGTGCTGTCCGTACTCCACCCAGCCCTGCAGGGCCAGCGCTCCGTAGTCGCGAGGATCCAGTGCCAGCACCTTGCGCAGCGCCGCCTCGGCGCGACCGTAGCCGGTCCCGTCGCCGCTCACCTGGGCCTCCCGCAGGTAGGCCTCAGCCAGGGCCGTCAGCGCCCGCGCGTCGTCGGGCCGCTTCCCGAGCGCCTCGGAGATTCGACCGATCTCGGCCCGGATGCCGTCGAGGACAGTAAGCGAGGGCGAAGCACCCCAGCAAGCCGAGGCCAGCCCAAGCGCGGTCGCGAGCACCACGGGTCGCACCCGAGTCCTCTCGCCGATCGACCACTTTCGCGCCATCCCGGGCAGGTAGTGTATCATCGCTGCGGGTTGGACCGTTCCTCGGCGGCAAGCGATTTGCAGGCCCGCACGGGGCGCTGGCGGTCAAAGGAGTCTCCGTGAAACTGAGCGGCATCTGCGAACTCGGGTCGGCAATCCTGGGGAATGTCCGAGGGCCGAAGGCCGGCATCTACCTGGCGCTAGCAGCGCTGTTGTGGCTGCCGAGCACGGCGACGGCGTCCAGCCATCGCGAGGCGCCGCTGATCAGCCAGGACCCGCTGGCGGACAACACCGACGTCTACGCTTTCCGCGTCCCCGGCGATCGCATCTGCCTCGTCTCCAACTTCATTCCGCTGCAGTTCCCCCAGAGCGGACCCAACTTCTGGAAGTTCGACGACAACGTCCTCTACGAGATCAAGATCGACAACACGGGCGACGCGATACCGGACCTCACCTACCAGTTCCGCTTCACGACGACGGTCGGGAACGGGGGCACGTTCCTCTACAACACCGGGGTGATCGACAACCTCACCGACCCGGACTGGAACGTCAAGCAGACCTACACGCTGACGCTGGTCCGGCCGGGGCAGTCGCCCACGGTGCTGGGCACGAACCTGCCATGCCCCCCGGTCAACGTCGGACCGCGATCGACTCCCAACTACGCGAACCTCGCCAACGCGGCGATCAACACGCTACCCGCACACGGCAGCGCGAAGGTCTTCTGCGGCCAGCGAGAGGAGCCGTTCTTCGCAGACCTCGGCAGCATCTTCGACCTGCTCGGGTTGCGGCCCACGAACAATCCCGGCTCCTCGGGGGTCGACGGTCTGGCAGGCGCCAACGTGCACTCGCTGATTCTCGAGGTGCCGATCAACATCCTGTCTGCGGCGGGCAACAACACGGGGATCATCGGCGTCTGGTCGACGGCCAGCCGCCCCTCGGTCCAGATCCTGCGCGATCGGCCGCCGCGGTTCTCCATCGATCGGGGCAGCTTCGTACAGGTGTCGCGCCTGGGCTGTCCGCTGGTCAACGAAGTGGTCATCCCACTCAAGCTCAAGGACGCGTTCAGCGGCCTATCGCCGAAGGACGATGCGGTTGCCGCGCCTTTCGTGCTCGACCCGCAGCTAGCCCATTTGTTACAGGCCGTC
>JACQFU010000360.1 GCA_016199905.1 Candidatus Wallbacteria bacterium | reverse complement strand
CCATGGGCCCCGGCAAGGTCAGCAAGAAGGACATCGAGAACCTCGAGGCACTGACCATCGAGTTCGCCGATGAGCTGGCACTTCTGAACGTCAAGGTTTCGACCCTCGAGGACGGCTTTGCCGAACTCAAGAAGGACGTCGACGGCCTCAA
Organism: Candidatus Wallbacteria bacterium; assembly: GCA_016199905.1. Taxonomy (GTDB): domain Bacteria; phylum Muiribacteriota; class UBA6191; order JACPRK01; family JACPRK01; genus JACPRK01. The sequence goes on along the minus strand of JACQFU010000360.1, from coordinate 8,887 downwards.
GAAGGACTACGCTGCGGGCGGCGCCAAGGCCGGCATCAGCGGGTTGTTCCAGGCTCGCTACGTCATGACGGATGACGACCCCAACAACACCCTGGGCAAGGGCGGCGCTGCAGGCGCTGCGGGCACGCTCCCGCTCGCTCGCTACGTTGGCAATGCCCCCAACGGCGCTCCGAATGCCGGCAACACCATCGCTGGCCAGGGCCGCTCGTTCTTCAACATCGCCCAGAGCTCGGTCGGCTTCGACCGGCACTTCGACGAGGACTTCTACTTCCACATGCAGTTGGACTTTGATGCCAACCAGGAAGAGGCCTTCGTCAGCGGCAACAACGTCCAGATCAACGAGGCTTACGTTGATATGGAGAAGTGGCTGTTCGACGGCGACATCCGGATGCGCGTCGGCACCTGGGCCCTCCCCTTCAACCGGGAGCGGAACCCCGAGATGGCCGAGTACCCCAACCAGCTGCGCTACGGCTTCCGGTCGCTCGACCTGACCATCAGCCCCTCGTTCTGGGACCAGAACTGGGAGACGGTCCGCAACGCGGGCATCGGTCTCTGGAACGGCAAGGACAGCAGCTTCCAGTGGCAGATCGCTGGCACGAACAACACCTCCGCCGGCTTCAACAGCGACGGTTCGTTGCTCGCCTGGCGCCAGGCTTCCGCCGCGGGCGTCGGCATGGGCAAGGCGTTCGGGGCCGGCCACCCGGCCAACACGCTGTTCGTGGGCGACCCGACCACTCGGAATTCGGTCAACGGCGCTTCGGCCGCGGGCGGCATCGGTGCCGGCTCGGGCCTCTACGGTGACAGCCTGGCCACCATCGATCGCAACGGCGCCAGCGCCAGCGAGATGGGCTTCTACGGCTGGGTTGGCGACAAGTACGACGGCGGCTTCCGATGGGACGCCGGCTACTTCCAGAACGGTGGCAACATCACCCCGGCCAACGGCGATATCGGGACCGCTTCCGAGTGGCGCGGTTACCAGTTCAACGCCGGCTGGTGGGGCTGGGAGGACTGGGGCTTCATGGCTAGCTACTACAATGCCACGAGCGACAGCGCCCTCCAGGATATCGCCGGTGGTATCCGCTCCGCGCTTGGCGGCGGCCGCAACTTCGTGGGCCTGGGCCTCTACCCGGCTCTGACCACGGCGAGCGGTCTGGCCTACCCGGACGTCGACAGCACCAGCTGGTCGATCCTCGCGAACTACAAGTTCAACGACGAGAACAACATCTCCGTCCGCTACGAGGATATGACCGACGAAATGGGACCGGCCGAGATCACCGCTCGGATCTGGACGTTCGGCTGGAACCACAAGGTCAGCAACAACAGCTTGCTGCAGCTCGAGTACAGCACCCCCGAGAGCGATTCCCGCCCCGCGGCAATCGTTGGTGGCGCTGTCGTGGCTGGCGCTCGCAACACCATCGACGTCTCCGACGACCTGGTGCAGCTCAACTACAAGGTCCGGTTCTAATCGGTCCTGTAGACTGGGTCTAGTCTAGGTAACTCTGCCCCCGGCTCCGCGAGGAGCCGGGGGTTTTTCTGTCGCGCGGTACTGGCACCCGCTGCCCACCCGCTGATATCATGGGCTGCCCGGCGCCCCGGGGGCGCAGGCAGGCAGGGAGGCCAAGCGCAGCATGAGCGGCAAATCGATGATCCGGATCGCCAACGCGGGCGGCTACTGGGGGGACGATCTCGGCGCGATCGAACGGCAGCTCCGAGGCGGGCCCGTCGATTACGTCACGATCGACTTCCTGGCCGAGATCACGATGAGCATCATGCAGAAGCAGCGCGCCCGCGATCCGAAAGCCGGCTACGCCCGCGACTTTGTCGAGGTGGTCGCACCACTGCTGCCACTGATCGCTGAGCGCGGCATCAAGCTCGTGACCAACGCCGGCGGCGTCAACCCGCGCGGCTGCGCCGAGGCTCTCCTGGCCGCCGCCGCCAAGCAGGGCGTTTCGATCCCGGTCGGCGTTGTCCTGGGCGACGACCTGATGGGGCGCCTCGACGAGCTGGAGGCTCAGGGCGTTCGCCTCGACAACATGGAAACCGGCGAGTCCTACAAGACCATCAAAGGCCGCGTGGCCAGTGCCAACGCCTACTTCGGCGCCTGGCCGATCGCCGAGGCGCTCCGCCAGGGCGCCCAGATCGTCATCACCGGACGCGCCACCGACACCGGCATCACGCTCGCCCCGATGATCCATGAATTCGGCTGGGGGCCGGCGGACCTCGACAAGCTCGCCAGCGGAATCATCGCCGGTCACATCATCGAATGCGGGGCCCAGGCCACCGGCGGAAACTATACCGACTGGTGGAAGGTGCGTTCCTTCGCCAACATGGGTTACCCGATCGTCGAGGTGAATAGCGACGGCTCCTTTGTCGTCACGAAACATCCGAATACCGGCGGTCTGGTCAACCTCGAGACCGTCAGCGAGCAGCTCGTCTACGAGATGGGCGATCCGAGAGAGTACCTGACGCCCGACGTGTCGGCGGACTTCACCACGGCCCGTCTGGCGCCGGACGGCCCGGACCGTGTGCGGGTGAGCGGCATTCAAGGGCGCCCGCCGCCCCGGACCTTCAAGGTGAGCATGTCCTATTCCGAAGGCTACAAGGTGAGCGGCTCCATCATCCTCTGCGGCCCCGAAGCTATCCCGAAGGCGGAGGCCTTCGCCCAGCTCTTCTGGGATCGCCTGGGCGGCAAGCTGGAGGAGACCCACACCGAGCTGGTGGGCTACAACTCCTGCCATTGGCATCTGTCCGCTCCCGGTGACCCGAATGAAGTGAGCCTGCGCCTCTCCGCTCGCGACCGCGACAAGACCAGGCTCGAAGCGTTCTCCAAGCTCCTCCCGTCCCTGATCCTCTCGGGTCCTCCGGGCGTCGCCGCGACGGGTGGCCGTCCTCCGGTTCAGGAGGTCATCGCCTACTGGCCGGCCCTCCTCGACCGGGACCTGCTCCAGCCGGTCGTGGAGCTCACGACAGGCAATCAGACGACGACCACAACCGCAGCCTGGCCGCCGATCCCTCAACCGTCCGGCGCGGCTCCGGCAGCCGTCGCGAGTCCCGAGATGCCTTCGCTTTCGGGCCGCAAGCGCGGCGTCGTGCTCTCGGCGCTGGCTCACGGCCGTTCCGGCGACAAGGGTGACACCGCCAACATCGGTATCGTTGCCCGCTCCGACGCCTCTTACGCCTGGTTACGCGAGCACCTCACGGCCTCGCGAGTGAAGCAGTACTTCGGTGCCCTCTGCAAGGGCGAGGTGATCCGCCACGAGGTCCCCAACCTGCGGGCCTTGAACTTCCTGCTCCAGGCTTCATTGGGCGGTGGGGGCACCGTCTCGCTGCGTATCGATCCCCAGGGCAAAACCCTGTCGCATGCTCTGCTGGCCATGGAGATGAAGGTGGACGAGACGGTGCTGGCGACCGTCTCGACGAACCCAAGCCGCCGCTGATGTCCCAGTCCTCAGAATCTACTTGCACCCGAACCCGGCGCCGTCGATCATATGGGCGCGAGGTCGATAAAGGCATGAGCCGAGTCCTGAATTTCAGCCACTGGATCTACGAGGAGCGTCATAACGCCGCCTACCTCACGCTCAATCGTCCGCAGATCCACAATGCCATGGATGACACGACCGTCATCGAAGCCATGGCAGCGCTCAACGAGGCCGAGGAGAGCGATCGCGTCCGCGCAGTCGTGTTTTGCGGCGCCGGCGACAGTTTCTGCGCCGGAGCCGACATCAACTGGATGAAGCGCGTGCGCAACTTCACCAAGCTGGAGAACATCCGCGATGCCGAAGCGCTCTGCGAGCTGTTCTACCGAATCTACACGTTCCGCAAGCCCGTTGTCGCAAGGGTGCAGGGGGCAGCCAGGGGCGGCGGCGCGGGGCTCGTGGCCGCCTGCGACGTGGTCGTCGCCTCCACCAACGCTACCTTCGCCTTCACCGAGGTGAAGCTCGGACTGGTGCCCGCAGTCATCTCACCCTATCTCGTCCGCCGGCTGGGCGAGGGCCCTTGCCGCTACTACATTCTCACTGGCAAGAAGTTCGATGCCGTCGAGGCCCACCGGCTTCGCCTGGTCGATACGGTCGTCGAGCCCGACGATCTCAACGATGCCGTCGAGGACCACGTGCGCGAGCTGTCCCAGAACGGACCCGAGGCGATGGCGGTCGCCAAGGACTTGATTCGCGCCGTCGGCCGCACCACGCCGGAGGAAGCCAAGGTCACCACCTCTCGAATGCTCGCGCGCGTGCGATCCGAGGAGGAGGCCCTCGAAGGCTTCAGCGCTTTCCTCGAGAAGCGCAAGCCCAAATGGGCCGGCAAGTGAGCCTTCTCCGGAAAGTCCTCATCGCTAACCGAGGCGAGATTGCCGTTCGTATCCTGCGCTCCTGCCGCGAGCTGGGCATCCCGGTCGTGGCCGTCTACTCCGAGGCCGACCAGGCGGCGCTGCACGCGCAACTGGCCGACGAGGCTATCTGCATCGGCCCCTCGGAAGCGCGCGCCAGCTACCTGAACATCGAACGCGTCGTCCGGGCCGCGCTCGACTCCGGTTGCGACGCCATCCATCCGGGCTACGGTTTCCTGTCGGAGAACCCGGCCTTCGCCCGCGCCTGCGAGGCTGCCAAACTCGTCTTCATCGGTCCGCCTTCGGAGGTCATCCGGAAGCTGGGTGACAAGACCGAAGCCCGCGCTCTGATGCAAGCGGCCGGCATCCCCGTGCTGCCCGGCACGGAGCCGTTTCCCGAGTGGGCGCCGGAGCTGGTCACGCGCGCGCGCGCCATCGGCTACCCGGTCCTCGTCAAGGCCGCGGCCGGCGGCGGAGGCAAGGGAATGCGCATCGTGGCTGGCGAGGCCCAGCTGTGCTCCTCGGTCGAAGCCAGCATCCGAGAGGCCACCCACGCCTTCGGCGACGGCCGCGTCTTCCTCGAGAAACTCCTCGAGCGTCCCCGCCACGTGGAGTTCCAAGTTCTCGCCGACAGCCAAGGCCACGCAGTGCATCTCTTCGAGCGCGAATGCTCCATCCAGCGGCGTCACCAGAAGATCTTGGAGGAGGCCCCGTGTCTCGCGCTCGACGCCGAGCTGCGCGAGCGGATGGGCCTCGCCGCCGTCGAAGCCGCTCGTGCCGCCGGATACGTCAACGCCGGCACCGTCGAGTTCCTGCTGGGGGAAAACCGCCGGTTCTACTTTCTGGAGGTCAACACCCGGCTGCAAGTGGAACACCCGATCACCGAGATGGTCACCGGCCTCGATTTGGTCGAGCTTCAGTTGAGAATCGCCGCGGGCGAGCCGCTGCCCTTCGCTCAGGCCGATGTCACCATGCGAGGCCACTCGATGGAGTGCCGCATCTACGCCGAAGACCCGTTCAACGGGTTCCTTCCTGCAACCGGCGTGGTGCTGGGGCTGGCCGAGCCTTCCGGCCCGGGGGTGCGCGTCGACTCGGGCATTCACGAGGGCTCGGAAGTCACGGTGCACTACGACCCGATGCTGGCCAAACTGACGGTGAAAGCCTCGAATCGCGAGGCCTGCCGTCGGCGTCTGATCGCCGCGCTGCGGGAGTACCGGATTCTGGGCGTCACGACCAACGCCCCGTACATGCTCGCCGTCGCGTCGCATCCCGAGTTCGCCGCCGGCCGCACCCACACGGGATTCCTGGCCGAGCACCTTCTCGACGTGAAACGCTCGCGCCAGCACAGGGACGCGGCGGTCGTCGCGGCGGCCCTGGCGTTCGCGTCCTCGGCCAGGGCCACCGCGCCGGGCGCAGGCGCCGAAGGCGACAGGCCGGCATCCACTCCCTGGCAGGAACTGGGCCACTGGCGCCTGGCAGACGCTTCGGGGCGATCGCGATGAACCTCACCTTCGAACTCGATGGAGAAACCGTGTCCATCGACCTGGAGCCCGCGGCGGACGGCGGATACCGGGCCCGCCTGGAAGGCCGAGAGCTAGCCGTCCACGTCCACCACATCACTCCTGTCTACGCCGTGTTCACCGCGGCTGGAAGGACTTACCGCGCCCAGCTCGCCGCAGCCAGGAACGCGCACCACGTGGCCATCGACGGCGAGTTCTACGATTTCCAGGTCGTCACCCAGCGATCGCGCGAGCGCTCCGGCGGCGGTCGCGGCGCCCAGTCGGGCGGAGCGCGCATAACGTCTCCGATGCCGGGCAAGGTGATCCGCGTCCTGGTGGAGGACGGGCAAGAGGTCGCCGCCGGTCAGGGGTTGCTGATCTTGGAGGCGATGAAGATGGAAAACGAGATTCGTACTCCGGTCGCCGGGAAGGTGAAGCGCGTTCACGTCACGGCCGCGCAGATGGTGATGCCCGCGGATCTGCTGGTCGAGGTGGAGTAAGAGCATGCCTTCGGACCTCGGCTCAGGGCCCGGGGGGGCGTCCCCTCCCACCAGTGTTGATGCGGCTTCCTCGGCGGGCACAGAGGCCCGCCCTGCTCTTTGCCCACGATGCGGGGACGCTCTCCGTGTCCGGGCTTACTCCTTCTTCTCCCGGGCGAAGGGCTTCATCAAGAGGCGTTCGACGGGTTTGCCGCCGATGAGGTGTTGCTCGATGATCTCGTCGACGTCGGCTTTGGTCACGCCGCCGTACCAGACGCCCTCGGGGTAGACGACCACGCTGACGCCAGCCTCGCAAGCGTCGAGGCAGCCGGCGGCATTCGTGCGGCATTCGGTCTTCAGTCCACGGCGATGCAGCTCAGCCTTGAGATAGTCGCGCACTTCCTCGGAACCTTTCTCGGCGCAGCATCCTTTCGGATGCCCGGGAGGACGTTGGTTGGTACAGACGAAGACGTGTCGTTTGAACGGCGGCGGCATGGCGCCATCGTACCAAACGGCAACAGCTCCCCGGCGTTGGACCCCGAAGCCGCTCCTTACTTCAACACCGGCTCTCGGCCGCGCGCCTCGGCCGACTCCTGCTCCTCGAGCAGAAAGCCGCCGTATCCGCGTTCGATGGCTTTCTCTTCCAGAGGTTCGTCGCGAATCAGCCCTTCGAACGAGTGGTAAAGAATCCGGTTGAGCCGGCAGTAGTTGCCTTCGCTCAGGTTGTGGAGGCGGTGCAGTGCCTCCGGCGTGAGGGCGTAGCGGCCCGCGGGGCCCGTGGAGACGGCGTCGACCCGGGCGCGATGGTAGGCCACGATTTCCTCGGGGCCGACGCGGTCGAGCGTGACGGTGCGAACGGGCGCCAGGCCGAGCGAGCTCGCCACAGGCCGTCCTGAGGTCAGGAGCACGCGTTTAGCCCTCGCGGCCTCGGGCGGCGGCGAGGGCCTCGCGAACCAGCCGGCGGCCCGGTCGACATCGTCCACGGCTAACAGGTCGAGCGGCCCGGCCGCAAGCGGGACCTCGAAGCGCCACTGGCCCCCCTCCCCACGCCGTGCCAGCCCGCCCGCCGCGCCGTTCTTCAGGAGTGAGTTCATCGAAAAGAGCAAACGGGTCGTTTTCCCTGAGCCGGGAGGTCCCACGAACTCAAGGGTACGCCAGTCTCCGGCCAGTTGCCGGGACAGCCCGGGCAGTTCCGGAGCCACCTTCAGGAAACGCTCCGGCTCGATGACCTCGAACGGGTTGGTTACCAGTCGCAGCCTGCGGAAGCGCAGGAGCGGGTCCATCGCTCAGCCTCCTCTCTGGCGTCTGTCCTCGAGCAGGCGATAGCGGTCCCACATCACCTGAGCCTGCTCGGTCTTCTTGGCCTTCAGGAAGAAAGAACGCGCCTTCAAGTAGGCCTCGGACGCCTTCCCGTGCTCTTCGCGGGCGTCCATGTCGCGAGCCATTCGCAGGTACTTCTCGGCTATCTTCTGGTAGGCCTCCGCGCTCTCCGCTTCTGCGCTGGACGCCCCGCCCGATTCGGAGAGGGCCGAGAATTTGCCCAGCCGCCGGCAAACGATCTCCGTGAGGAAGAGCACCAGCGCCAGTAACGCCGCAAGCGGCCAGAGGGACGTCGCGTCCTCGCCTAGGGCCAGCGCCGCGGCCGGTGAAACCGGAGCCGACGCATCCGCCGGGTCGGCCGTGTCGGAGACCTTGCCGCCCGTAGACGCGGCCAGCCGCTCGAGCAGTCCCCGATTTACGCCGGCCGGACGGAACTCCGGCAGCGAAGGCAGCGCCGCCGCCGCCTCGCCCGCCCGGGTTTCGCTCCCGCCCTCCTGGCGGAACACGCCCACCCGGTAGGCCCCCTCCTCCTCCATCGGGAACCACGTCTCGTATCGCCCGGCGCCGCTTTGGCGCAGCGCCACCGTCGCGGTCTTCCCCTTCGGGCCCGTTATCCGGCCGACCAGCTTCTGGAAGTTCAGGTAGCGCCCGGCCGCGTCCACGGCGTCGACCACGACGTGCCCCTGGGTCCCGGAGGCCGCGGCCGTGACCCGGTAGTCGCTGGAATCGAGCCGCGCCAGGTCTCCCAACACCGCGCCGAAGAAACGCGGTGCCTCCGGCCAGGTCACCCAGTCGCGGCCCCAACCGGGAGAGAAGTCCGAGGTGAACGCAGCCGACTTGCCGACTCCTATGCGCCACGTGGCCAGGATGGGGTCGCCTTGGGGCGAGGCCAGCAGCACCTCCGCCCGCGGCTTGGCGCTCGTGGCGTCATAGCCGTGCAGTTGAGGCAGTTCCGACGTTGGCAATGCCTTCATCAGGGGATGGTCGCTCTTGGTGCGGCCGGGCCGGAAGCTCGACTCGACGACGGGGGGGCCGCTGATGCGGCGCACCTCCTTCTTGAACAGCTCGGGCAGTTTGGAAAAATCCTGCCCCTGGTAGAAACGTCCGCCCGTGGAATCCGCGATCTCCTCCAACGCCGCGGTGTTGACGTAGCGGCCGAAGGCCATCGTCGACACCTTGATGTTGGCGTGATCGAACTGCTCGTAGAGCGATCGGACCATGAAGAAGTCGGCCGCCTCGCCGTCGGAGAGCATCAGCACGTG
>JACQFU010000380.1 GCA_016199905.1 Candidatus Wallbacteria bacterium | reverse complement strand
TTCCTAGCGTTCGGGGTGCAAGCCGCAATCGAAGGACCGGCGCACGACGATGACGCCCTCTGCGTGCCGAGTCAGCTCGTGAGTCTTTCGGACTCTGGGGTGGGCCACGCGGCTCTCGCGGTCGCCGTGATCGCCAAGCTGGACCCGACCGCGAACGAAGAGGTAGCGAAGGAAGTGGTACGCCGTCTGTTCGGCCGTTCTTGGCGCCAACGCTGCCCCCGAGGCGGCGATGGATCGGGTCGTGCTCGCCGCATTGCCGGCGGAGCTGAACGCCACGACCTTGAGCCCGCCCAGCCCGAAGTGTTCGCCGTCGAATCGGGCCAGGCCGGCCGGCGCGGCGGCCGGGGCGGCCATCGCGGCTGCTGCTCCGGCTCGCGTGCCCCCGCGGGGCGTGGCAGCGACCGAGAGTGGCAACACCCCGTGGCGCACAAACGCGCTCTTCAGTGCTGCCGAGTACTTCCCTGCGAACCGATGGGCGTCCGCTTCGACGATTTTGGCGGCGACCTGCGCGTACAGTTCCGGGACGACTTGCGCGTTGCGGACGCCGTCCACCAGCAGCGTGCGCATGTCGAGACTGGCCTGACCGAGGACATCTTCCGCAGGATTCTGGGACAAAGTCGAGACCATGCCTCCCAGGGCCTCGAAGAACGCGCTCGTGAAGACTCGGGAAAAGGAGTGGGGTTCCGAAGACAGGGAGGACGCCGGAGCGTTGGGCAAAAGCTGATTGGGATCGACGTAGAAGTGCGAGTTCACCGCATTGCGGAGGCAATCCGTCTCCACCTGGTCGGGATGTCCCTGGCGGATCGCCCAGCCCAGTTGCTCGGCCAGCCGCGACAGCCGAGAGGTGCTGTAGAGGCTGCCGCCGGTCTCTTTCAGCACGGCGGCGCGCAGTGAGGGCAGTTGCAGTCCGCAGAGCAATGCGCTCATGTCGCCGAAGGATTCGTGAAGGGCGGCGGCCTCGAGGTTGGACAGGTCCCAGAAGTCCGGCCGCAGCGCGTCCAGTACGGCGTGGCCGAGTTCGTGGCAGGTCACGTCCGGGCTCTCGCTCGAGAAGACGGTCTTTCCCTTGACCTTGGCGTGGAAAAAGTAGAGCCCGGACTCCTGGCCGGGATAGTCCCGTGTGTAGTAGGCGTTCAGATCGACTCCCTCGTCGAGATGAACCTTGAGCGTCGCGCCGGGCTGCCAGGTCGTGCCGGCCGGGAAGGCTGGCTGCCAAAACGCGATGGCGCGTTGAAGCGCTTCCGCAGTCGTCCAGTAGCGGAACTCCTTGGCGGCCGGCGGATAGGCCTTCGGCGGCGGAGCGGTCTTGTTGAACGCCAGCTTCAACTGGCCGGCTTGGAAGCTGGGGACCGGTCGGGCGATCGGTTTACCTCCCGAGATCGGATCGTCCTCCCACGCCTGGATCGACTTCGATGGGCTCGCCTTCGGAGCGGCGCGCTGCTTCTGGGGTGCCATGATCCCTCCCTTTCCTTGGCAAGTCGGTTGGAACGAGCGGGCAGTGTCCCGCTCGAATGGCGGCTCGCCACATGCCGCCAACCACTTAGACGGGCGGCCGGCGCAAACTTGCGCCCCAGTTGACGCTGCCGTTGCGCGGAGGTTCGAAACCGGCCGGACGTGGAGTAGTACCATGGGAGTGCTGTGGGCAGCGAGGAGTCGGGTCCCCAGGGGAGCGCTTTCGGAATTGTTCGCGGGCGCGGAGCGGTTCGACGATCGCCCACAGGCGCCGGCTTCAGAGTCGTCGCCGGAGTCCTCCCGACCCTGGCGCTTCTTCTGCTGGGATGTCTGAGGTCCTGCGCCTCCGCCGGCGCCGGCGAGCCGCTCACCGACGCCCAGCGTCTGGAGCTGGCCCGCTTCCTGGTAACTGCCGATCGGCTGGAGCAGCCGCCTCCACCGACTCTTCCGGCCGGGGAGTCGGAGCGGTCGCAGTCGGACCGGAGATCCCGTTGGGGCTGCATCGACTCGCCGGAGCCGCCATCCGTTGCCCGGACCTTTCGCGCCAGATACGCCCGGCTTCAGCCGTTGCGAACAGTTCCCGGGCGGGATCTCCTGAGGTACTTCGAGGGCGAGCCGGAGCCCGCGTCCCGGGAGCTCGAACTCCGCTCGCAGCCGGAGTTTCCAGCTCCCGACATCCTTGAGACGCTCGACTGGATTCGCGAGAAGGCCGGCTCGATGGAGGCAGCCCCGGAGCTTGTCAGAGACCTTCATCGGCGCTTGAACGCCCACAATCCGTTCCTCTGGCATGAAGCCCGAAGGTTGAAGGACGCCCGGTCCCGTCATCAGCTATCGCTGACTGGCGGTCTGGAGGTGCTGTACCGTCTTGCCGCCGGCAAAGCCGACGTCTCGGCGCCGCTGGGAGAGTGGCGTTCTCCGCTCTTCGATCAATTCCCCCAGGACGGGTTTCAGCGAACTCGCGACGGCGAGTGGTTCTTCACTGAGCGGCAATACGAGAGCCTGACCTCCAATCCCTACTTCACTTTGGAGGCGCCGCCGGTCCGCCGTTTCGGACGGGTCCACGCCAGACTCTGGTATCCCGATGCCAGGGAAATCCCGCGGCTCGTTGCGGAGGCCTTCGATGCGTTTAAGAGGCGGGTGGCCGGTCCGATACCGGATCCGGCTTATCTGCGCGCGGTATTTCAGCTGAGGATGTGTCTCATTTCGATCCATCCCTTCGCCGACGGCAACGGCCGGACAGTGCAAGCGCTCACGGACGTTCTCCTGATCCGGGCCGGGCTGCCGCCTCCGTTGAACGCCATCTGTGACGAGTTCGAGCACTCGTTCGAGCACTCGTTCCGCCGCTTCGTCGGGTCGATGGATGACTGGCTGTCCTGGAAGCCACGGGCAGGCGCAGGCAACTTCTTTCCCGGGGCGAGGTAGTGAGCGGAGAGACACCGCGTGCTCGCGGGTCCGACGTCGCATGCTCCGAAGTTCGAGAATCTCCGGAGGGATCCAAAAGGTGCTTTTCAGGCGGATGGTGCTCTGGGCGCTACTCTGCATGGCTCCGGCGTTGAACTTCGCTGAAGAGCCCGCGGCCCAGCCTGAAAGCGACCCGCGCCCCGCGGCAGAGGTTGTCGCCGGCCTGCCTGCTCGTTCCCAGGCGGCCCCGGCCTCGGCGGTCCCCGTGAGTCTCTTTCGATTCAACACGGCGGACTCGCGAGAGCGGATCGCGAAACGCAGCGCCTTCTGTCCGGTTTTCATGGGGATGGCCGAGCGGGATGGACACGTAAGGGAGATCCTCGCCTTGCGTCTTTTGGTGGAAGATCCGGCGATCTGTCTGGCCTCGCCGCGACTGTTGCGCAGTGTCCTGGCGTCGACCCGGCCCGAAGCGAGCCGGTTGCCCGAGGAGATGGCGGCATTGAAGGACTGGATCGAGACTCGAGCGAACGCTCCGGAGTTCTCGAACCGCTACCTCTCCTATGCCGGCGAAGGGGGATCATTCGACCCCGACTTCCTGGTCTACACGTCGCCGCATCCTTTCGTGGCCCACCTCTACGGCGAAATAGTGCTGGAGATTCGAGAACAAACGCCCCGCGGCGTGGATCTCAACGAGCTCAATCGCGCCGTCTACGACTACTATCGCAAGCTCACCTTGGCCCAGCGGCTCAACCCGAAGGCGGCGCTCATCCGGGCCTTGCTGGACCGCGACGAGTACGTCATTCCATCGCATCTTCCCGCCTCGGACATCGCCGCGGCAGACGTCTACGCCCGTCTTCCCGTGGAGCTTGCGAAGGGCAATGTTCGCCTGACGGGGCGTTTGCAACGCCACTACCAACGGCGTACCGACGGTCGTCACACGTGGGTCGATCTCCTCGATCGCGCAGGCTTGCTCATGGCCCGCTTCAGTCGCGATCCCTCGGCGCCGGCTCCAACCGGGAGCCGCTCCACGGCCACGCTGCCGCCGGAGGTGGCCCGCGACGCTGCGGTTTTCTGCCGGATTCAGTGACTCCGGCATTGCTCGCAGGCGCCCGGGCTAGAATGGCGGGGATGTCCGGCGAATCTCGAACACGAGTCCTCCTCGTGGCCTGCCCACCTTGGCGCACCGAGTGCCCGAACCTGGCGCTGGCCTACTTGTCGGCCATGTTGAGGGCGAACGACGTCGCGACGTGGGTCGCCGACCTCAACATCCTGCTGTACAAAAAGACTGATGAGGTCCTTCGACGCTATTGGGACTTGACCTCGTCGGCCTTCTGGGGACGGCCCGAGGGGTTCAAATCCAGCTTTAGCCCGTCGATGATGAAGGTCGTCGACGATCTGGCGGAGGAGCTTGCCGAGCGCGAAGGCGACCTCGTCGGTTTCTCGACTCAGAGCGCCAACGTGATGTTCACGCTCGAGATGGTGCGGCGGCTGCGGGCCCGTGGCTGCCGCAAGACGATTGTCCTCGGCGGCCCCGCCGTGCGGCTGAGGACGCCCGGACGGGCGGACAGCGTGGGCCTGATCGGCTTCAGGGCTAGCGGGCTCGACGAGGCCGCGGTCGTTTACGAGCTCGGCCGGCATCTGGATCTGGTGGACGTGTTGGTCGAGGGCGAGGGCGAGGAAACGCTGCTCGAGCTTGCTCAGCGGCAACTGGCCGGTGTGGCTTTGGACGGCACCCCGGGAGCCGTGGTCTGGAATCATGGCAAGCCGCCGCCGTTTGTTTCCCGGCCGGCCATCGCCAACCTCGATCTCCTGCC
>JACQFU010000357.1 GCA_016199905.1 Candidatus Wallbacteria bacterium | reverse complement strand
GCACAAGGCGCCGCCGAACATCGCCCCCCGTTTAGCTACCTCGGTAACGCGCAGCCGCTCACCCTCTCCGTCGCCTCACCCGCTTTCGCAGCACAAGGAGATGGAGCACGAGTGCGGTCAAGCGAGGAATGAGAAGGGGCCTCAGGCGGTCGACTTCATCCAGGTGAGCTCGTGCTTGTTGTGGAAGCCATGTCGCACGGTGGACCCGGGGATCGCGGCGAAGGCTTGAATCGCTCTGCGATCTTCGGCGCTCGGCTCCTTGCCCTGCAGCTTTATCGTGCAGACAAACCTGCCGCATAGACCGGAGCCCAGCCATCGGGTCACGAGCTCATAGAGCTTCTGCGGATAGCAGATGACGTCCGAGAAGAACCAGTCCAAGCGACCCACCTCCGTGGGGTCGAGGGTGAAGGCGTCCCGTTTCAGGACCTGGACTCCGGGAAGGCTCGCGACCGTCTCGGCAAGTGGCGCCTTGTCCACGCTGAGCACCTGTGCTCCGAGACCTTGCAACGCCCAGGTCCAGCCTCCAGGACTGCTTCCCAGGTCCAGGCATCGGTCACCCGCCCGCGGATGGGTCCCCGCCAGAGTCAAGGTCTCCCAGAGCTTCAGGTAGGCCCGGCTCGGCGGCCCTTCCTTTTTCTCCTCGAAGTGAATCTCACCGTTTGGAAATGGGCTCGAACAGTTCGCCGCAGCCAGGACGAGGTCCTTCTCGAGAAGGGTCCAGGAACCCATCGGCGAGCTCGGCAGAGCAGCCGGGAAAACGAGTCTCCGAGTCGCGACACGAGGCAACTTCTCGGCGATGAGCTGCGCTCTGCGGTGCAAGTCGACGGAGTAGAGGGTCCAGTTCCTCTGGATACTCCTGAGCGCCTGGGCAGCTCGAGTAATCGACTCGATCCTCAGCTCCTGCGGGTCGAACCAGATGTTCTGAGCCCACGCCGCGGATACGGCTGGACCCGAGGCGACCACGAGCCGGTGCTGGACTCTCTCGACCTTCACCTGGCCACTCAACTCCCGGAGCAGTTCGTCCAGGAAGTCCTCCGGAGCAAGATAGGCCGTCTTCATCGAATCCTGTGGACGAGTGCTCACTTTGCGGAGAGTGTTCGAGATCGCTCCAGGTCGGGGACCGCTTTCCACGGGTCGCGCTCCTCGACGGCCCTAACCGGAGGCCGGCCGTGGAGCACCGTAGCACGACGACCTTCTCTCGAGTCTTGGCGCCGGTCCGGAGCACCAGGTTCCTACCGAGTTCGACATGCCGAATGTCGGCGGTTCGCTCCTCACGCTGGGTTTTGCAAGATGGGAAGCCACGCCGAACGGGCAGACTCTGGCCCCACGTAGCCGCAGGTAGTACCCTCTGGGCAAAGAACCAGGGCCAGGCACGCCTTCGACGCCGTACCCCGGGCTTCGCAGCCGAAGATCGGTGTGGGCGGGCTCTTTCTGCAGCCGAGCTTGGAGGGAGTTTCGGGGTGAACCGCTTGCCAGCCACCGATCGCGACTCCGGAGGCGGAAAGTTGAACTGGGCCCGCAAACTCTTGCTCCTGGCGCCCATGGCCGGCTACACCGATCCGCCCTTCCGTGCCCTATGCCGGCAGGGAGGCGCCGATCTCTGCGTGACCGAGATGATCAGCGTCAGGGCCGCGCTGCAGGGCCACCGGCAGACCCTGGACATCTTGCGAGCCGCTCCCGAGGAGGGTCCGGTGCTCTGGCAGATCGCCGGCAACGACCCTGGCGAGATGGCCGACATGGCGGCCTATATCGAGAGCCTGGACCAGGCTGCCGGCATCGACGTGAACATGGGATGCCCCGCGCCCAAGGTGACGCGTCGGGTCTCCGGCGCCGGACTGCTGCGAGACCTGGAGCGGGCAGGGCGAATTCTCGAAGCGGTTGTCAGGGCCGTACGGCTTCCGGTGTCGTGCAAGATGCGCACGGGCTGGGATGGCGAGTCGATCGTTGCGCCCGAGCTGGCCCGCGTCGCGGCGGCGGCCGGTTGCGCCTGGGTCATGGTGCACGGGCGAACCAAGCAACAGCTCTATCAGGGAGAGGCCGACCTGGAAACGATCGGGCGCGTGAAGGCAGTCTGCCCCATTCCGGTCGTCGGCAACGGAGACGTGACCTCTCCGGAGGCCGCTCGCCGGATGTTCGAGGTCACGGGCTGCGACGGCATCGCAATCGGCCGCGGCGCACTGGGTGCGCCCTGGATCTTCGGCCGCATTCGAAGCTGGCTGGAAACCGGCGTGATCGAGCCGGAGCCCGACTGGCCCGAGCGCATGCGACGGGCCCTTCTCCACTGGCGAATGTCGCAGACCTTTCACGGGTCTCCGAACCAGGCCTTCAGCTCTCTCAAGGGCCATCTCATCAAGTACCTCAGCAGCCATCCGGACTTCGTCGACCTGCGCCGCCGGATGGGCAAGGCCGGATCGAATGACGAGATGGAAGCCCAGCTCAAGGCGCTCGCCTCGGTGTGAGCAGGCAGAGCCGAGCTCGCTTTCCTCGGTGTCGTCTGCAGTGAGAAGCCGCAGGAACTCTCGACGCTCCTCGGGGGTGAGCGCTCGGATCTCCTCGTAGACTTTTCGTACAGCTTGTCCCACGACCGCTTGCCGTGTTGCTCGTCGGTTCCTGGAGGAGGGGGTTCTCAAGGTTGGACGCGAAGCCGAGCGGTTCGTCTCCAGGATGGTTGCCGGCATTCCTCCCACTCCCACGTGTCCGATAGCGGCGTAGGCTCCATCTGCGAGCCGCCGAAGAGCACGCACCGTTGTCGCACCAGATCGTAGGTCATCGCCGACCCAAAACGACTCATTGGAGCCGTCGACGCCAACATTTCGATCCACGCTCGCGTCGTCGGCACGCTCGCCATCATCGCGGCCTCAAGTGCCCCCGGCTGTCCCGCGACCCGCGCCGCCCCCCGCCCTCCTCCGAGTTGCCGGTGTTTTTCGAGTGGACTGATGCCTGGCCAGGGTTTGCGTACCGATGCGACTTCTGCCCTGGAGACGCATCGAACAGGTCGGACCTCTTCCCGGGAGCTCAACCCGCTTCCGTCTGCGCGTCTCGAGCCCGGACAGCAAGTCCAGAGCCTCCCATTGCTTCTTGATCCCGAGGTTCGCCGCGACAGTCAGGGAAACGCGAGATGAGGTAAGGGTCACCAGGCCATGCACTTGTCCCCCAACCAGTCAGGCAGCGTGCTAGGGTGTTCCAAGGGTCACGTTGTGCCCCCCGAAGCAGCCTGCTTCAGCCGATTCTCCAGAGCGTTCATGAGTCTCGATCTCGACAGTCTGAAAAGTGCGGTGCAATCGTTGCAGAGCGCCCTCGGCGTCGCGGCTCGCACTTCCGACGCGTCGAACCCGGATGCGGCTCTGCGCGATGTAGTTCGGGCGGGCGTCATCCAGAACTTCGAGTTCACCTACGAACTCTCGTGGAAGCTCCTACAGCGCTGGCTCGAGGTCAACGTGGGTAATGTCTACGTCGACGGTATCACGCGCAAGGAGCTATTTCGCCTGAGCGCCGAGCATCGCCTGATCGAGGACACCCAGCGCTGGATGGACTATCACCGCGCCCGCAACCTGACTGCGCATACCTACCGTTCCGAGACTGCCCTCGAGGTTTTCGAGGTCGCGGCGAGGTTCGTACACGATGCTGAAAGACTCGTCCGGACACTCGAGCAGCGCAACGATTGACCTCCCGGCGGCTTGGTTGAGGCAGGTGATTGATGTTCTGTCTCGGCGGCTGCCTGGCGTCGAGGTGCGAGTGTTCGGAAGCCGCGTCCTCGGCTCGGCACGCAGTTACTCGGATCTGGACCTGGCGGTGGTCGCCCCGGAGCGTATTCCGTGGAGGCTCATCGAGCAGCTTCGGGAGGATTTCCAGGAATCGGACCTGCCAGTCCGGGTCGATATCGTGGATTGGCATACACTGACCGAGGGATTGCGCGCCGTCATCGAGCGACGACACGTGGTGTTGCAATGCGCAGTACAGGCGGCGCCGCCTACTCCGGATCCAGGAACTTCCTCGAGCGCATAGATCGAGGCGCCTAACGGCAGGCCGGCCTGGAACGTAAGTCTGCGAGCCTACGCTGGCTCGGCTCGGAATCCGGCGGGACCTCTCCGCGTCGCTGGTGATGTCGCCGGCCTTCTGGTTCGGGATGGCGGGGGCCGATGCGACCCGGCGCGGCGACGATCGGCGCGTGTCACACCGACAGGGCAGGTCCCGTTGATCCAACCTCACTTCGGCGCAAGGGCCTCCTGAAGGCGTGCAACCCGGCCTGGGCCCCGGGCGTAGTCATGTCGGGTGACAATGATGATGCGTCTTTTCCTGCTTTTCTGTCTCGCCGCGGGGCCGCTGATGGCCCAGAGCACGGAGTTCGAAGACCTCAACCGACCTCCCATGCCGGCCCGGGGACCGATCGGCCAGAAGGCCTATCGCGTGCCTGACGGCATCGATCTGAGGCTGGATTTTCCCGACAAGCCGGATGCAGCCGGGATCTTCACGATCTCGGCCAGGGCCACGTCGACGCTGTTCAAGCTCGAGAACGTCTCTCTGCGTTTCAACGCCAGCGAAGGGCTCGAGTTCGTAGGCAAGGCGCCCGAGTGGAGGGGCGGCCTCGAGATCGGCCAGCCGGCCACGATGACCGCCCGACTGCACTACGTCAGCGCCAGGCCCGAGGAGAGCCTGGGAGTGCAGATGGAGTACAACGTGCCCGATGCCGCGCTGCAACAGTACGTGAAGAAGAACGCGGACAAGGAGTTCCCGGACGACGAGATGCGGCGCCGGCTACTGGAGAGTGTGCAGAGAGCCGCGGGCAGCCGCGCCAAGAAGTGGAAGGCGGCGTTGCTGGTCAATCCCGGGCCGCGGGAATCCATCCGCGAGGACAACTGAGGGGAGCGCGAGGTGCCGGGCGGCGTGCGAATGGTTCGGCTGGTCTTGCTGGCGATGCTGGTCGCTTCGGCCAGCCCGGCGTTCGGCGCCATCAAGCTGGTGCTCGATCAGGAGAACGTGCCCTGGTGGCAGGATCTGCCGTTCTTCCACCGGGACAACCGGACGCTGACGCCAGACAACTACAAGCGGCTGCTGGGCGCCTACGGCCCCGATCATGGGTTCTACCAGATCGCCCAGGCGCTGTTCGAGGACAAGGCGTTCTCGGCCTACATGCAGCGGCAGAACGGCATTCGCAACAACAACGTGACCATTATCCTCGTGGATGACGACAAGAAGTCCGAGAAGCAGAAGGTGTGGCCGCACGCCGACGCGCTCGGGCGCATTTTCATCGGCAAGAGCTACTTCGACGGCGGGGGCAACGATCCGGCCGGCGCCCGGGCACTGGTGGCGCACGAGTTCGGGCACACGCAGGACAGGACGTTCCCCAGCCTCTGGAAGCCTTACGGCCCCGACGGCTCGCACTTCGGCGACGAGATCATCAAGCCGCACGCCGCCTTCATGGAGGGCTGGTCGCAGTACAACGCCTTCATGTGGGACCCGAGCGAGGTCTCCAGCGCGAAGTGGATGGCGACCAACCTGCGCCGCGAAGTGAAGCCGGCCAAGAAGGGCGACCCGGCTTACGTCGACGTCAAGGATCCCGACTACCAGGACTACCTGGACAACGAGAGTGTCGTGGGACTCGTGCTGTTCCGCATCAAGTTGGCCCATCCCGACGGAGAAGACCGCGTCCGCAGCGTCTTCAAGCAGACCAAGAACTTGCTGGGCTTCAACACCCTTCTGCCGGGACTGCTGGCGCACTACGTCAAGTCCTATCCGCAAGACGCCGCGCTGGTGGCAGCAGCGCTGGACGTTACGACCGGCTTCAAGGCTCCCGAGAGCGAGTTGCGCAAGATCCTCGGAGCCCACGCCGGCGACTACCTGCCAGCCGTGCGGGACCGGCTCAAGGCCGCCTTCGACGATCCGAAGCTGGCGCGCATCCCCTGGGCGCGTCCCGACAAGGTGCTCGACGGCTGGTTGCACCCGACGCCGCCGGTGCCTCAGGCGGCGGGCAGCATCGCGGGCGGTGCACGGGGCGAGTCCGACGCGGGGCCGCAGCCGACCTTCAACGGCCTGTCGCAGGCGGATGGTCCCTGAGCCCGCTGCGCAGCCAGTTCGGCAGTCCCGAGCACGCGGCCGGAGCTTTTGCCTCGTCCACCTGTAGACGAGTTTCTCGGAACGGCTCTTCACGCTGCGCGTGCTCGCTCGCGTCGATGGCGACCCGCCCCTACTGGACGTCGACTCATACCGACGGCCATCCTGATCCGGGGGCGCGCCCTTCCGGATCTCCTGGCACACGCTGTCTGATCTCCTTGCTCTGAAGCGGAGAAGTTACAGACGAAGAGTCTGAGCCCCGGTGCGGGGGACGTGATCGGCGAGCAGCGGCTCATTCTCCTCATTGACATCCATGCGTAACTGGAGTCACAGTATCCGGCGAGCATCGGGAAAGGGATTCAGTCGGTAAGGTTGCCGGAACGGCCGGAAGAAGGATGGGCAAGATGGAGCGGAGGACTTGGCGGAGTCTGGACATCCAGCACTCGGTGACGGCGGCGATCCTGGCCGTGTTGTTCGCGTTGGCGGCCCCCTGGGGCGCGGACGCCCAGACCAACTGCACCTTCCAAACCGGGCTTTGCCCCGACCAGTTGATCGTTCCCGCAAGCGCCTCTACGGGCGCAACCATCGTGGTCACCGCCATTATCATCAATCACGGCACCGCGGCATCGGAGCCCAGCACCTACACCGTGGAATTGGGCAGCGGCACCCTTGCGGGCACGCCGATCCCGGCCCTGGCGTCGTTCAATTCGCCGGGCGACCGGGTGCGCAGCACGACCACCTTCGTCGTTCCTGGCGGGCTGGCGCCTTGCAACTGCTCGCTCACTGTTCGATTGCTGAACGGCACGTTCAACATCGCCACCCTGCCGGTCACCGAGCCTGCACCGAGCCCCGACCTCAAGGCGGTCGGCCTCGACTTCCCAGCTTCCGGCCCCGCGGGCAAGACCGTTGCTCTGACGGCGAGCGTGACGAACATCGGCACCGCGACGTCGACCCAGACCCAGATCACCTTCTTTCTGAAGCAATCCGCCAGTGTCGTAACCTCGATGGGCGGAGCGGCGGTTGGGGCCATCACGCCGGGCGCTTCGCTGGCGGTCGCCGGGAATGGAACGATTCCCTCGTCGGTCCCCCTCGGAGATTATGTACTCGGCTTCAGGGTCAACGGCGTCGCCGCGGGTCAAATTCCAGCCACGACGGCCGACAACACGTTCGAGACGACGAGCACTTTCAATGTCACTCCGGGCGCCGATCTGATTGGCGAGTCGGTCGTCTTCAGTCCGACGACGACGGTCCCGGGAGGCACCCTCCACGTGGGCGGCCGCGTCCGCAACTCGGGGACGGGCGATGGCGTGGCGTCGGTCTGCCAGTTCTTCTTGAGCACGGGTGCCTCGCTCACGGGCCCCGCCCCGGTCTTGCGCGTCGGACCCTACGTGACTGTTGGGGCGCTCGCCGCAGGGGCCTCGGGTCAGGTGAACACCGACTTGACCCTGCCGAACCCGATGGCGTCAGGGGACTACTTCGTCCTGATGCAGGTCAACGCCAACGGGGCCGCGGCGGAGTCGAACGCCGCCAACGACGTGGCCGTGTCGCCGAACAAGGTGCAGGTCCATGCGCCGCCGCCCCCCGCTCCGCCCGATCTGCAGATGGTTTCGGTCGGCTTCTCGTCACCGACGACGGCGCTCAGCAACGGAGCGTCGGCGCGAGTGACCGCCGTAATCGCGAACGCCGGAGGCAGGGCGTCCAATTCCACCCAGGTTGGCTATTTCCTCCTGGCGCTCACGCAAGGCAATCCGAGGTTTCCCCTGGGCTTCGTGGGGATTTCCGGGATCTCTCCCGCTGCCAAGACGGGCGCGTCCGCGACGTTCGTCGTATCCGGCACCGTTCCGGCCGGGGACTACGAACTGGGAGCCAGAGTCGACTCCGAGGCGGCGGGCGAAAGCTCGACGACCGCCGCCGACAATGAGCTGATCAACGCCAACAACATCCTTCACGTATCGCCGAGCTCGCCGCCGGTGGCCGACGCGGGGCCTAGCCGCGCCGTCGGAGTGGGTCGGGTCGTGATACTCGATGGCTCCGGTTCGAGCGACCCGTCGAGACGAATTCTCTCCTATGCGTGGTCCCAGGTTTCGGGCACGACCGTGAGCCTGCACGACCCGATCCTGCACGGGCCAACCGTGTCCTTCACGCCTCCTATCGGGGACGTCTACGTCTTTCGTCTCGACGTCGTCACGCCGGGGCAGTCCACGGCCACGGCCACGGTGGAGATCGATGCCGTTTCCGGGAGCGCCACGCTCGCGACGATCGGCTTGCACCAAGGACTCAACCTCGTTTCGATGCACCTGTCGCCCGCAACGACCGGCGGTTCCTTCGACGCCGGCGATCTGGCGCATCTCACAGGAGCTCGATTCGTGGTTCGCGCTCAGGAGCTGTGCTCGGGAGGGCGCCTCGAGGCTTTCATTCCGGGCATCCCGACGCAGAGGTTCCCGATTCTCAGGGACCGAGGATACGTCCTGTCGGTCCCGGTGTGCCGAAGCGTGACGTACTCCGGCTATCCGTGGCCTGAGAGATAACCCGGTCGCCGCGCATAGAGTCTTCCGCTGTAACTTCTCCGCGTTTGTGCAAGAAGTCGGCGTCACGAATCGCGAGATGACGCTCTGGGGCTGGCGACCAAGGACCAAGGACAGCGCGGCCGCTCACAACGCCCCGCCATTTGGTTGCGGCCACTCGGCCGCGCTATGAAGTTCAAACTGCCGATTGTTCCGAAGACGGCCGGCGCATCCTGGCGGGCCGCACCGATCGCGAGAATGGACAGCTCTCCACGCGCGCAGCCCGTCGCAGCGACTTGTGGTTCCACGGTCTGGGCTTCCGTGGTCTTCGAGTACCCGTCGCTTGGCAGGTCGATTCGGCGTCGGTCTACTGCAAACAACCCGCGTTGCGATGAGCGGGCACGTTCGCGCAGCAGGCCGCGCAAGGCCTGCGGGTTCTTGCGCAAGCGACTCCAAGGGAGCTTCCAATCGCAATAACCTTGGACAGGCAGTGATTTGCGGGAAATCCGGTAAATCTTAAGATCAATGCCATTCATCGCCAGAAACGGCCCTCCCGTCCTCGTGATGGGGGCGACGCAATCCAATCAGGCTCATGTTCCTTTGCACACGCGGCAGCAGGCCAGCCGGATCGAGCAACGTGGCCAGAACCAAACGCAGTCCGGCATCCAGCCAGGATCCCTCCCCCCTCAGGGTCGCGGCCTGCCGATACAGAGTGGCTGCGGTCCAACCTCGCCTGCGGCGGATTCTCTCTAGCCAAGGCAGTTGCCGCCAGGCGTCCAGACAATTGTCGAACGTAGGTTCGATCTGGTGCGATAGGCGCGCCTTCAGGCAGGCCGAGACCCATTCTGCATGCAAGAATCGCCTCTGCCCGGCAGCGGCAGTGACGCTTCCGGAGTGCAAGCGATACTGCACGATCGGCCTCTCGTGGGACGTGACGTCATGCCCAGCCTCGACCAATCGGGCCAGGAGGTCCGTGTCCTCTCCGAGCACGGAGAACTTGCTGCGGTACCCCCCGACTGCAATCACCGTGGGCCGGTGCAGCAACGTTCCCGAATGGATGGATGCGAGCAGCTCGCCAGTCAGCGTGCGCTGCCGGCACTCTGCGGGGGTCATTGCCGGGTTTGTGGACAGCCCGAGCGTGCCGCCACGGCCAGTGATGTGTTCAGCTCTGCCGATGATGGCTCGAACGCCGGGAAGTCTTCGAAGCACTTCAAGCTGGACATCGATGCAATCAGGGAGCATCACGTCGTCGGCGTCTAGCCGGAGCACCCATTCCGTCTCTGCCAACTCGATGGCGGCTTGACCGGCCCCTCCGACACCGAGCCGCTCGGGAAACGCGTGCACGCTCACTCGCCGATCCCTGCGGGCGTAGTCGGCCAGGATTGCCGGACTGCGGTCCCGA
This sequence comes from Candidatus Wallbacteria bacterium, assembly GCA_016199905.1. Classification (GTDB taxonomy): domain Bacteria; phylum Muiribacteriota; class UBA6191; order JACPRK01; family JACPRK01; genus JACPRK01. The sequence continues at coordinate 4,671 of JACQFU010000357.1, read as the reverse complement.
GAGCCATTTTCGACGACGAGGAGCCGCAGGTCGGCGTGACTTTGCGCAAGGACGCTTTCCACGGCCTGAGCAAGGTGCTTCTCGGCATTGCAGACCGGCATGAGTACCGTGAGATGCATGGGTTTGCGACAGTTGGGGAAGCTCAGAACTCAAGTCGTCAAGTCTCTGGATGCATTGTGCTCCGAAATGCGGATCGGCGCCGTGACTAGAATCACGATCGCAAAGCTCGATTCGAGGCTGCAATGTGCGGACTGCTACAGTGAGCGAGTTCCGCGGCCCTGGATCTCGACACGGGTTCTTGGAGATGGCCCGTTGAAGATGGCGCCTGGATGACAGTCTCGATTCCAGATCAAGCGGCGCGACGGGTATCCGAAAGAGAGAACCTGCTTGGCGCCTTGTCGCTCTTCGTGCTGATCGACTTGCTTCTGTTCCTTCCCGCGTTCCTTGCGGGGTCGGACCGCGGCTTGGGGTGGGAGTGCCAGGACTCGCTCCTACAGAACTACTACTGGCGCACCTACGCGACGCGGCGATTGCTGCAGGGTGAGCTGCCGCTATGGAATCCTCACGTCTTCGCGGGCACTCCGTTCCTGGCCGGTCTTCAGGCCGGGACCTACTACTTTCCGAATCTTCTCTACCTGCTCCTGCCTACGGGCGGTGCAATGCTCTGGACTCGTGTTGCGCATTTCCTCTGGACCCAGGTAGGGACCCGATTGCTGGCACTCGAGGCTGGCGCCAGCCACCGGGGAGCAGTCCTCGCAGCAGTCGTCTTCTCGCTTTCGACCCAATTCACCTACCGTGTCTACTCGGGCCACTTCGCGTTGCTCGACGCGGCGGCGTGGATGCCCTGGATCTTCTTGGCCGCAATTCAGGTCAGAGACTCTCCCGGCGTCCGCACCGTTATCCGGGCCGCCGCTGCGGCGGCAATGCAACTTCTCACGGGACACGCGCAGGTCGTTTATCTCACCTGGCTGCCCCTGTTCGTGGTGCTTTCCGGAGCAGCACTTTCCGATTGGCTGGCGGCAGGGGCCCGCCGTGTATTGCGGGACCTCGGGCTACTCGCATTGGTGGTCGTGATCGCTTCTCTGCTGGCCGCTGCAGCCCTTGCCCCGACATTGGAGCTGGTCTGGGCCTCCAACCGGACGGCCTTCTCGCAAAGCTGGGTGACGCAGCTTTCGCTCCCTCCCTACGAGATTCTCACTCTTGCGATGCCGTGGTTCTTTGGAGGCGGTCACCAGCAGCCGTTGTACTGGGGCAAATCGTTCATCTGGGAAACCTCGCTGTACGTGGGATTGCTGCCGCTCTTGCTGCTGGGCCGGACCTTCCATCCGGAGAAGATCCGAGCGGCGGCGCCGTGGGCGGCGATGGCCGGGGTGTCGGCGCTGCTGTCTTTCGGCGGCTACTCCCCGGTCTTCGTCCCGCTGGCGCGCGCCGTTCCCGGTATGGGCCTCTTCCGCGCACCCTGCAAGTTCCTGATCCCCATGGCCCTGGCCTTGGCCGTGTTGACCGCTATCGCTGCGGATGGCCCCTCCAAGAACCACCGTCATCCCAGTCGAGGAAAGATGGCGCCGGTGCCCACGGTGGTCGCTGTCCTGATGCTCCTGGCTTCCGCCCTGCTCTGGGTCTGTCCTGCGCCGTCCGAGTTGACCTCCTTTTGTCGCAGGATCTATTCACCGAGGAGGCTGGAGAAACCGCCTCGCGTCACAGAGGAGCTCGTCAGAGCCACGACTCGCCAATCTTCCGCGGCGGTCGCGTATCTGGTCGTCGCCGTGGGACTGGGGCGGTGGTTACTCCACGCGGAGCGGGAGCGGCGGATCTCCCGTCGGATCGCCGGGCGGGCAATGGTAGCTTTCGCGGTCACCGACTTGTTATTGACGGCCTGGCCTTACATGACGACCTATCCGCTGAGCCTCGGAAAAGTCCCCTCAGCCCTGGAGGATTGGCTGGCAGGACAGTCCGTACCGCAGACGGCCCACGGCCCTAGCGGCGGCCCGTGGAGAGTTTCCCTGCGAAGGGTTGCCGGCCCCAACCACGTCACGGGCTCTCGTCTGGAAACCGCGGACGGGTACGAAGGCATCCTTCCCCAGACGACGTGCGAGTTCTACAACGCCATGGAGGCTACCGCGGGCTCCCTGTCGATGTATCGCACCCCGAGACCTGGATCCGGCACACGACTGCTCGCCCAGCGATACTACGTGTTCGAAGAGGGTGAGCGGCCCGTCGCTCCCGAGCTACAGTCTTGCGGCATGGTGGGAAGCGTCCCAGTCTGGTTCGACCCCGAAGCCGTGCCCAGAGTGCGGCTGACCCGCGCCTACCAGGTGTTCCGAGACCGCTCCTCGATCCTGCAGGCCATGACTGCGCCTGGCTTTCGCCCGGACGGAGCAGTCTTGCTCGAAGAAGAGCCTGGCTTGCTTGCGTCACCCGAACCCGTGGCGGGCTCCCTGTCGATCGAACAGATGGCCCCCGAGTACACGGCGATCGCGGTCGTCGCTCCGGCGTCCTGCCTTCTGGTTCTGGCGGACGGCTGGTATCCGGCCTGGAAAGTGCGGGTGGACGGCACGGCCGCGCCCCTGTTGAGGGCCTACGGATTCTTGCGGGCCGTTTCACTGCCCTCAGGTCGCCACCGAGTCGAGTTCCACTTCGACTCCTCGGTCGCCTTGGCGGGTCTTGCAGTTTCGACCCTCGCCTGGCTTCTCGCCCTCGTTGCCGCAGTGCGATGCCGAGGCCCCTCCGTTGCGGCGCTCGCGGGCCGGGGGCCGTTCGATGCACTGGTGGGAGAAAAGTGAGGTTTCCGGACCGGCGACTCGTGCTCACGCTCCTGGCGATCGGCGTCTTTCTTCGGTTCTTCGGTCTCGCGCTCGAGAGCTTCTGGTACGACGAACTGATCAGCATGGCGGGTGTGGCCCCGGACACCCTGGCCAGCACAATGTCGTCCTGGGTTACGGCGGACCGCCATCCACCGCTACACCCGGTCGTGCTCTGGCTCGCGGTCCACCTACTCGGCAGCAGCGAGGCCGCCGCCCGCTTGCCAAGCGCTCTCGCGAGCTGTCTAGCTCTTGCAGCTCTTCACGCAGGCTCGCGACGCGTGCTTGGAAGTGCCGTTGCTTTCTCGGCTACGGCTTACATGGCCTTCACTCACGCTTCGCTCTGGAGCGCACAGGAGGCGCGGCCCTACGCGTTTCTTCTCCTCTTCTCCACCATCTGCACGTGCTTGTGGCTGCAGCTATTGGAAGATTGGACGCCAGGTGTCGGCCCCTCGCGAAGTCGACTTTGGGCGTATTGCGTGGCCTCAGTCGGCTGCTGCTACTCTCACTACTTTGCTCTCCCTCTGGTCGGAGTCCAGCTTGCCTACCTCCTCCTGGTCGCCGTCCGGACACGCCACGCGATCTTGTCGGCCTCGACCTTGAGTCTGATGATCGTCGCAGCCTTCATGCCCTGGCTTCCTTACATGGCTGCAATCTTCGTCCAGGACTCGTCGAGCTACTGGATGCAGGCGCCCGGCCTGGGAGATCTGGTGAAGTATGCCAACTTCTTCTTGTTCGACTATCAGGTCGCGTCGGGATTGGCCTTTGCGGCGCTGGTCCTGCTGCCAGTTGGGCTGAACGCCAAGGCGGTTTGCGAGCGCCTGGCCGAGGTCGCTGGTTCTCCGAGGGGACTGCGCTCCCCTGTGCCGGCGCTGATATTGTTGGTGCTGGCGATCTTCCTTCCACTCTTCGCCTTCGCTCAATTCAAGCACGTGATGAGCGCCAAGAATCTCATCATTCTCGCTCCGGCGCTCTACCTGCTGATGGCGGTCGGGCTCGAGTGGACCCGCTCCCCCGCGAAGAGCGAGGCGATCTGGGCCTGCGAGATCCTCGCCGGCCTCTTTTTCGCCGTCCTCGCGGCGGCGATCGTCACCGGGTGCGCAAGGGAACTCCTGCAAGCTCACGGCACGCTGTCCTGGCACGCCAAGCTCGTTCGGGCCGCCCTGCTGCTCGCGTTCACTCCGGTGTTTCTTGGCGCAGGCCGTCGCTCTGCAGCCCTGTTGGTTCCCTGCCTCTCGCCGGCATTTCGCACGATGCTCGGCCTTGGGGCCTATGGTCCTCACTTCGCCTTTGGCGTGCTTGCCCTCTGTTTCAGCCTATCGGCGCCCGACCGTTACGGCATTGTCAAGAAGGAACAGTGGCGCGAGGCGGCCGCCTGTGCTGCGTGCCTCTATGAACCCGGGGACCTGATCTGCGGCCTGGAGCACTTCGAGTTCTTCTCGGATGCGGAGCTGGCAGAGGTGTACCTGGCCAGGTTCGGAGTGCCTGGCAGGTCCCACACTGTCCGGCGCGGCCCCGAAGGTATCCGCAGGGCGATCCGCGAAGCGCTGGCACTCGGCTGCCGCCGCCTGCTGTTTCTGACAACCGTGGAGGACAACTGGAACTCCTGGGAACAAGCCAATTTCAAGCTCGAATGGGCAGAAATCCACCGTTCAACTCGTGTCGCCGCAGTGCATTCGTTCGATCGAACGGAGTTGGCCGTCTTGGAGCTCGTGAACACCGGCTGGCCGTAACCGGGATGGGTGAGCGCGAACTAGTAGATCGTTTTCAAAACAACATGGCAGTGAAGAGAAAGACTGTCAACACGGAGGCACAGAGACACGGAGGTTTCTCTCTGCCTCTGTGGCTTCGTGTCTCTGTGTTAGGTCTT
>JACQFU010000356.1 GCA_016199905.1 Candidatus Wallbacteria bacterium | reverse complement strand
GGGCGGCGAGCGGCTTCCGCTGGCAATCCGTGGAATCCAGCTCGAGGGCTTCGACTACGAGGTGCCCGAGGCGAGCGCGCAGGTGAAGACGGCGCTCTTGCTGGCGGCGCTGAAGGCGCGAGGCACGAGCCGCATCACGCAGCAGACCGCGACGCGCGACCACACGGAGCGGATGTTCGCGTACCTGCAGGTGCCCCTTCACCGCGAAGGTCCAACCTTGACGCTTCGCGGTCCCATTCAGCCCGTCGCGCGCGATATCGAGGTGCCCGGCGATCCTTCGAGCGCGGCGTTTTTCGTCGTCGCCGGGCTGCTGGTGCCGGGCAGTCGTGTGACGGTGCGCGGGGTCTGTCTGAATCCGACGCGCCTGGGCTTCGTGCGAGTGTTGGAGCGGATGGGCGCCAGGCTCGCGGTGCGCGCCACAGGCAGCGCCGCCGGCGAGGAGATCGGCGAAATCGCTGCGGAGGCCACGCCTCTGCGCGCCACCGTGGTCGAGGCCGCCGAAGTGCCGACGCTGGTGGATGAGGTGCCCATCCTCGCCGTGGCGGCCTCCCAGGCCGAGGGCACCACGTGGTTTCGCGGAGTGCAGGAGCTGCGATCCAAGGAGTCGGATCGTCTTGCCGCACTGCGTCACGAACTGGGCGCGCTGGGCGCCGGCTTGCGCGAGGAAGGCAACGACTTGGCCGTCACGGGCCCCAGGCCGCTCTCGGGCGCCGCGGTGGAATCCCACGACGATCACCGGATGGCGATGGCGCTGTCCGTGGCCGCCCTGGCCGCCGCCGGCACGACCACGGTGCGCGGCCACAAGTGCGTGCGGATCAGCTTCCCCGGTTTCTACGAGCTGCTCCGCTCGATGCTGGGTGAGTAGGGCCCTCTTTCAGGGTCCGACGCTGAAGTTGACGCCGCTTCCGCTTTCGTGGATGGCCTTCACGAACGACTTCAGGACCGTGAGGATGCACGCGGGGGAGTGGCCGCACTGCTCCTTGGGATGCGTGCTCTCGGCCAGCGCCAGTCCGCTGAACGACAGCGACATGGCAAGGACCAGGATCGACATACGGCAGTGAGCGTGCTTTCTCATCGGGAGGGCCTCCTTACGGCTTCGTAAGAAGTCTAAGGATGGTGACCGAAGTGTCAAGTGGGGAAGGCACTTTCAGTTCAGAAGCCATGACACGTAGTTGTAGGTGCTCCCGGAAATCGGCACGGTCGGGGTGATGATCGTCATGCCTTTCGACGTGCCATTGAGGGGAACAACGAAGACGCCGCCCTTCCCCCCCGACGGACGATCCTTCGAATCTCTATCGCTCACGACGACGAGCATCTTTTCGTCTCGAGACAGGTCGTAATAAAGCACGTTCATCTGGGCCAGCAAGGAACTCTGCGGTGACTCGTGGCTGGCGCCCTCTTTGCAGTCTTCCGGCGCCGTGATACTCTCGGCGTTGTAGAGGAACGTGTCGCCGGATTGAAGGCGCTGACTCTGCACCGGTTTCGAGGTATCCGAACTGGGCAAATAGAACAGCCGGTTTCCCTGGCAATCGACGGCGCCGCGCCAGACAATCGGCGGCGCCGCCTTTAAACCCACACCATCAAAATTCAGCTTCGCCGAGTTGTTCATGCTCGCGACGAAGCCTGTGCCGTCGGTTTTGGCCACGTTGCCCTTGCTGTCATCCTGCAAGAGCGCCAGGTACTTGCCGTCCGGCGACAGTACGGCATTGAGGACCCCATCGATGGTGGGCTTCGTGTTCTCGTGCAGCGGCACGTCGATGGTGCCGTCTTGCGCGATCCGCCAGAGCCTCTTTCCCGCGCGGTCCCAGTACGCCACGTTGTTGTTGTCGAGCCACGCCAGTGGCGCCAAGTCACCGCCGGCTTTCATGGTGTGACGCGCCGTCCCATCGCCCAGAGCCAGACTGATCCCGCCGGCGGCGTCTCGGAAAGCGACCTTCCCGTCGCCGGAGATGGCGATGAAGATCCCGGCGTCCTTGTCGATGTAGCTGGCGTTGCGGCGGGTCGAGTAGATCACCCTGGAGCTGCCGGTCGCCCCGGTGACGAACCCCAGCTTCGTCTGGTCGGTCAGCTTGATGACCTCTCCGCGTTCGTCTCCGGTGCGAAGACCGCGCGCCGCGTCAAAGCGGTAGAGGTCGCCGCCGGATTGGAAGACGATGCCGCTCGAATCGGGCAACCAAACCGGGAACGTTCCGCCGTTGATCGCGATCGGCGTCGTGTCCGTCGTCCATTGATTCTGGGTAAACGACATGGTGCGCGCCCGCGGAGCGACCTTGATCGGGTCCGTTCTCGGAACGGGCGCCGCACCTTCCGTTTCCAGCGCCCAGGTGAGAGTGCCCAGAGACAAGATGTTGCTGGGAGAGACCGCCGCGAATCGCAGACCGTCGGGCGAGACCTGCGCATTGGTGCCGGCGCCCATTTCGATCCCGGCGCGGCTCTCCGGACTGGCGCCGCCGTCGGCGCTGTTGACGAACATCCTGCCGCCGACGTTGTAGAAGAGCCACGGCTTGTGGCGATACTCGACCACGATGTCGGACTCGGAGTCGGCGGGATCCTGTCCGATGCGCGTGTCGACGACTCCGTCGGGACCCGCGCTGACGACCCGTCCGAGCCCCTCGTCGATGATGTACGGGCTGGGAGCAGTCGCCAGCCAGATCGCGGGCGTTGAGTCCGTCACTCGCACGTAGCCGTTGTCGGAGCCGCCCCAGACGAACCTGTTGCCCCAGGGGTCCTCCGCCGGCAACTCCAGCAGCTTGCTGCTGAGGCTCCAGGCGAGCCGCGAACTGGTCGTGAGATTGAGGATGCTGAGGCTCTGTCCGGGCAGCGTGGTCAAATTGGACATCTCCGCCTCGGCCAGGTGTGCCGCCTCGGCAATCCGGTTCACGTCGGCGCGAGCGATGGTCACCTTGTGACGCATGTCGATGTCGTTGACGAAGTTGACAAGCGTGATCGTGATGATCGACGCGATCGTCAGGGTGACCAGCACCTCGACCAGGTTGTAGCCGCGACAGTTCACGGTCATGTCCGCACCGGCAGATCGACCTGAAACGTTGCTCCTTGCCCCTTCTGGCTGATCACGTGGATGCTGCCGCCCAGCGTCTCGACGATCCGTTTCACGATCGCCAACCCGATTCCCGAGCCCTCGGCCTCGACATCTTGCAGGCGGTGGAAAGGCTCGAAAATGCGCTCCTGGTAAGCCGGATCGATTCCGACGCCGTTGTCCATCACCCGCAGGGAGTATACGCCACCGGCCGCGACGCCTCCCACCTCCACAGCCGGGTCGCGAACGTCGCCGAGGAACTTGATGGCGTTGCTCACCAGATTCGAAAGAACCTGATAAAGGCCTGTCTGGCTCGTCATCAAGACGGGGAAATCTCCCGTCACGGTGATGCGGATCTTCCTCTCCTCGATCTTGGGACCCAGCTCGGCCAGCACTCGGTCGACCACCTCCCGGGTGTCGACGCGGTCCAGTGGCAGCGAAACGGGTCCGATCTTGGCGAACCGCAGGATGTCGTCGATCAGCCCCCGCATCCGATCGGCGTTCTGCTTGAGCATCCCGAGATAGCGCTTCCCGACGGAATCGACGGCGGACTCGTAATCGTCCAGCAGGATGGTGACCAGACCGTTGATGCTCACCAGCGGAGATTTGAGATCGTGCGAGACGGTGGTGACCAGGCTCTCGAGCTGTTGGTTCTTGTGGCGCAGGTCTTCGGCCGCCGCGGCCAGGGCGAGGGCCTTGTTGCGGCGCAACTGCAGGATACCCACGAGAGCCACGTAGAGCAGGCCGCAGAGCAGGAACAGCCGGATTCGAACGTCCTGGATCTGGGAGAGGACCTCGGCCTGGTCTTCCACGATGGTGAGCATCCAGCTGGTCCGAGGAATGGGCGAGCAGACAGCCATGACGGGGGGCTTGTTCAGGAAGGGGACGCCCTGATGCATGCCCTCCCCGCCAATGAGGATCATCTGGCGCAGCGGTCCCTCGGGCAGCAGTTGCTGGGACGCGCCGTACAGGTGGCGAGTGCTGGCGACGATCACGCCCATGCGAGACGTCACCAGGACGTCGGCGGTGTCGCTGGGCGCCACAGGTTCGAGCTGCGCCTCCAGGAGCCGGGTGCGCACCTGCCCCACGAGGATGCCGACGACCGTTGGACCTTGCAGGAACGGCACGGCGAAGCCGACCACGCTGGGGCTTCCCGCGGCGGACCGTTCATAGGGAATCGAGAGGTAAGGCTCCCACTTTCGGCTGACTCCTCGATACCAATCGCGGTCCGCGAAGCTTCTCCCATGAACGTCTGGCGCTTCCGGATAGTCGCACCAGAGCACGCCCTTCGGGTCGGTGACGAAGGCGCGATCGATGCTGGGCTCCAGCTCGAGCAGTTGCTCCAGGTTTCTCTGGCTTTCGGGGACGTTGCCTTGGCTGACGGCATCCTTGAACCGGAAGCGCAGGGAATAAGAACGGATCAGCTGGAAGGTAGAGTGGATTCGCTCGGAGACGATGGCGGCTGCGGCGCTGGTGAGATCGGCCAGGTAGATCTCGATGTGGCGCTCTTCGGAACTGACTCCGACGCCCATCACGACGGTCGCCAGCAGCGCCACCGGGACGAGCGGCCCCAGAAAGATCTGCAGCGGTTCGAACCGGGCAAGGGCGGCCAACGCCCTCCCGGCCCTCGAGGCCGCCGGCAACGAAGGTGCGGCCACGGCGACGCTAGCCTCGGGATTTGGTCAGCCGGTCGACCTTGGTCCAGTACACGCCGATGCCGCGAACGTGCTCGAGAAACTCGGCAGAGTCGATCGGCTTGGTGACGTAGCTGTTGGCCCCAAGCTCGAGGCAGCCCTGGATGTCCTTGCGCTCGTTGGAGGTGCTCAGCATGACGACCGGCAATTTGGAGAACCGCTCGGAGCTGCGGATCTTCTTGAGAACATCGGGGCCGTCGATCTTGGGAAGCCGGATATCGAGCAACACCAGGCCGACGGTGACCGGCAGCGCCCGGGGGCCCATCAACATCGCGAGGGCCTCTTCTCCATCGCTGGCATGCACGATGGGGTTGGCCAGCCCGGCTTTTCGCAGGCCCCGTTCGATGAAAAGCGCGTGCGCCTCGTCGTCCTCCACGAGGAGGATGGAAAACAGTTCGTCCATCGGTCGTCCCTGATGTCCCAGTCAGTCTAGCGGGTCGCTCCCCAAGTTGGAAGGAGGCAACCGTATTCTCGGGGCGGAACAGAGAGTAAGAAAAGCTCTTCAGGGGCTTGCCAAAAAGGGAGCGGGCGATCAGAATGAGGCGCCTTTCCCAGACACCCCGCTCCGGGAACAAGAAACGAGTATCTCTCAGGAGGAGATAAGATGCGCATCCGGACTGGCCTTGCATTGGCCCTGGCTTCCCTGTTGATGTCACCCCTCGCGGCGTCCGCGAGCTCCAAGCTCTCGGCCGAGCTCGTGAAGGCCCTGGGCTCCAAGGCCCCGGTCCAGATTCTGGTTCGCGCGAAAGCTCGTTCGCTGGCACCGGCCTCCGTACAAGCGATGGCCTCCACGCCCGATGCGATGATCGCTCTGCGCAAGCGGCAAGCCGCCGACAGCCGCAAGGAGCTCGCTGCGTTTCTGCTGACCAACTCCGCAGTGATTGCGCAGTCCGAAGGCGTTCCTCACGTTCGCAATCTGAAGGACCTCTGGTTCGTGAACGCCTATTCGCTGGAAGCCTCCGGCGAGATGGTCCAGAAGCTGGCTGCGCGCAGCGACGTCGAGCAAGTGATCCTCGACCGCAAGGTCCAGTTCATCAAGCACTCCCAGGCTGCCCCCGCTCCGGAAGATCCGAACCGGCCCGCCGGCAAGGCCTGGGGCATCACGAAGATCAACGCCCAGCAGGTCTGGAAGAAACTCAAGGTCAACGGCAAGGGCGCCGTCATCGGCCACATCGACACGGGTGCAGACGGCACGCATCCGGCGCTAGCAGGCCGCATCCTCCACTTCAAGGATTTCACAACGGCTGGCAAGACCGACCCGTACGACGACGAGGGTCACGGCAGCCACACCGCCGGCACGATCGTGGGCACGAAGAACGGAATCGGCGTCGCCCCGGGCGCCCAGCTCATCTGCGCCAAGGCCCTCGACGGCCAGGGCTCGGGCCAGCTCTCGTGGTTGCTCGCGGCAATGCAGTGGATGCTCGACCCGGATGGCAAGCCCCGACCGGCAGCGGTCAGCAACAGCTGGGGCGCCGATCGAGACGCGCTGGGCGATTCGGCCAACGTGTTCCGCGACGCCGTGAAGGCCTGGCGCGACGGCGGCATCGTTCCCCTCTTCAGCTCCGGCAACAGCGGCCCCAACAGCCAGGGCGTCCCGGGAGCCTATCCCGAGTCGTTCGCCATCGGCGCGACGGATTCCAAGGACAAGGACGCCGACTTCTCGAGCGGCTCCAACAGCGAGTGGGATGGCCAGAGCTTCATCCGCCCCGACGTCTGCGCCCCCGGCGTAAACGTCTACAGCGCGGCCCCCGGCGCCAAGTACGTCACCATGGACGGGACCTCGATGGCCTGCCCGCACGTGGCCGGTGTGGTCGCCCTGATGAAGAGCGCCAAACCCTCCGCCACCGTGGCCGACATCGAGAAGATCCTGGGCGATACGGCTCAGGACCTGGGGCCGGCCGGCAAGGACACCCGGTTCGGTTTCGGTCGAGTGGATGCGCTGAAGGCCGTCAAGGCCGTCAAGGCGCTGAGCGCGATGGCGCACCGGTAGACTCGCAGAAGTCCCGAAGCAATCAGGAAAGGCCGTGGGGCCGGACCCCGAAAGGGTCCGGCCCCTTCGTCATTCGGATGTGGCGAAGCCACACGATAAACTCGGCCCCGCCTCTCGGTTCACGGTATCCTGACTCCTGACATCTGCCACCTGACACCTACTGGAGGAATCGTGATGAGCGCGGCCTGGATCATCGACGCAGTGCGGACACCGAGGGGACGGGGGAAGGCGGGGAAGGGCGCTCTCTCGAGCGTTCACCCTCAAGAGCTGATGGCCCAGACGCTCAACCAGCTCGCCACCCGCACGGGCATCGAGACCCGCGACGTCGAGGACGTCGTCATGGGCTGCGTGAGCCAGGTCGGCGAGCAGGGGGCGTGCATCGCGCGCAACAGCGTGCTGGCGGCGGGGTGGCCTCTCGAGGTGACGGCAGTGGCGCTCAATCGGATGTGCGGCTCGGGGCTGCAGGCGGTCAACTTCGCCGTGATGGGCGTGATGTCGGGCTTGCAGGACCTGGTCGTGGGTTGCGGCGTGGAGAGCATGTCGCGCCAGCC
>JACQFU010000047.1 GCA_016199905.1 Candidatus Wallbacteria bacterium | reverse complement strand
GCCGCGGTGATGCTGGGCTTTACGCTGACGGCCAATTCGCTTGCGTTCTGGGCCGGCTCTGCGGAGGGGCTGGCGGGGCTCCTCGGCAACGCGCTAGTCACCTTCAGCCTCTATCCGCCCGGAATCTTTCACGGGTGGACCAAGTTCATGCTGTTCACGCTCATCCCGGCAGGGTTCATGACGTATTTGCCCGTCTCCATCCTGCGTGATTTCGGCTGGTCGCGATTGCTCGGGCTCATCCTCGGGGCCGCCGCCAGCCTGGCGATTGGGCGTCTGGCCTTTCAGGCGGGTCTTCGCCACTACGAGTCGGGTTCCCTGGTCATGGCGCGCGGCGCCTGAGAGGACCTCGGAGTGAGCTGCCCCAATGGGTGCAGACCGCGGCTCAGGTTGCGGGCCAGCTTGCCTCGCATGCCCCGTCCGGTGCTCCAAGCATCCTTTATTGATGCCGTTTTGTCCGTGGCACGAAATCTGTTGGTAACGCCCGAATGCGGTGGTTGAATGGGGTGACAGTGGAGGTATTGCCGTGAATTCTAGCGCGTATCGTTCCCACACGCGGGGTCTGGTGTTTACTCTTTTTGCCACGTTGCATTTCCTGGCGGTGCCTGGCGCTGCCATCGCCGGGGGGCAGCTAGTGATCGGGCAGCTGACCTTTCCTTCGTCCGTCAGTCCCGGCCAGATCGTGACCGGCGAGGTAGTCATCAGCAATCCGGGCGACCGGGACGTCCAACTCAGCAGCTTGAACGTTCAGCCGTCGGATTTCAGCGGCAACTCCTCTGCCAGCGTATCGTCCCTGAAGGTCACTTCCGGGGGCGTCCGGATCGTGCCATTTTCCCTGACCTGGTACTACTACGCCTCGCAGGGGACCAAGACGCTCCAGGTGTCCGCCGCCGGATACCAGCTTCCGGGTTTTTCGCCTTTCATCCAGGCGATCCAGGCGAACTTCCCCGCCAAGACGAACGTCGGTCCTCCCGTGGTGAACCTCGTCATGACGAGCGCCGATCCGACGCTTTCCTCCACGGCGGTCAACCAGAACATCACGATTCGCGCCGGCCTTCGAGCCGACCTGGCTCCGGCTGCGGCAGGTCTGAGTTTCTCCTCTCTGTCTTATGTCGTGGATGCCTTCTTCCTGCGTGCCGCGAACGCACCGGCCAACGCGACCGATCCGTTCCTAGGTACCTACTATGCCTATCCGGTGGTCGGCCAAACTTACCCATATACCGCGACGTTCCCCATCCCTGCGGCGCTCGCCGAGGGCCGATACAACGTGGTTGGCCGGGCCGACTACTATTCGTACCTCACCGAGTCCAACGAGACCGACAACCTCCTGGTCGGCGGAACGATCACCCTGACCCAGTCGCAGATCGACCTCGCCCTCGACTCCGTGAGCGCGGGGCCGCTGACCACGAGCGCCGGGGCCACTCTCTCCGTGAGTTACACCGGCCGGTTCATCGCACGCGCGCAGGTGTCGACACCCAGCCCTCAAGTTCGATTCTATCTGTCGCCTACTCCCACGCTCGACCCGTTTACCTCCTCCATCGACAGCGATTCTCCGTCGATCAGCCCGCTGGGTCCTGGATTCGGCAATGTCAAGACGCTCCGTATCCCCTCGTATCTCCAGGCTGGGCGCTACTTCCTGATCGCTCAGATCGACCCGACCTCGAGCAGCAGTCCTTTTGGAAGCATCCACGAGTTCGATGAAACCAACAACACCTTGGCAAGCGGGCAGGCCATCCAGATCCAGACCAATCCCGCAGACATCGTGCTGCTCTCCGTCACGCCCTCGGTGGCCCAAACGAGCGCGGGCTCCATCGTGCCGCTCACCTATCTTGTCGGCTACACGGCTCCGGATACCACTTTCTTGCCGGCGGGAGTCTATGTCGGGTACGGGCTGTCGAGGGATGTGACCCCTTCGGCCGACGACTTCTCGTTCAATGCGAGCGACTACCTTTCGATCTCGCCGCGCTCGACGCGAGCGGGAACCGCATCGCTGCGTGTGCCCTCGACGCTTGCGCCCGGGACGTACTTTCCAACCGTCAACGTCGATGTCTACAACTACTTCACCGAGACGAACAAAGCCAACAACAAGAAGGCCGCGATGACCGGTGTGGACATCCTGGCATCGCCTCTGAACCTGGCCCTGCGCTCCGTTACCCCGATGGTGAACGCCACCTCCGTTGTCGGCACGATTCCGCTCACTTACGACGGAATCTTCACCGTCAACCGAGCCGGTGACTTTCAGAACCCGTTTCCTGGCATCAACTTCTACCTTTCCCGGAACGGTCAGTTTCACCCCTCGGACGTTTTGCTCTCCTCCGACCAGGTCTACATCGTGAACGGAGCGTTCTCCCGAGCGCCGACGAACCCGTTGCGGAGCAGCTCGGTCCTCGACGTCCCCCCCGGCGACTACTTCGTCGTGGGAGTGGTCGATCCACCGACAGTCGCCGCCCCAGCAGGGGCCATCGGCGAGACGAGCGAGGTCGACAATGTGCGCGCCTCGAGCTTCCCTGTGCACATCTTCCGTCCTCGCGACGACCATCCCGAGCGGCCCAATGAGCTGGCGCCGGAAGAGTTCCGTTATGCCGTCGCCCCACGGGACGTCCTGTCCAGCGGCACCCCGGTGTCCGGGAAGATCGACTTCCCGGGGGACATCGACTTCTTCCTGGTGCAGGCCACCGAGGGCGTGCCGTTGCAGATCAGCTGTATCCACGACACTTCCATCGCCGTGACCTTGCTCGATCAGGACGGCATCAGGACCATCCGGACTCTGTCCTCGTACGGCGCCGGCACATTCAATTTGGCCAGCATTCCGATGCTGCGTCCCGGAACGTATTACTTGAAGGTCGAGGGTTCCAGCCGCTCTGACCTCCCCGGCTACACCATTGCTGCGACGTCTGTTCGTCTCGACCTGCGGCCGACGCGGCTCGATACACAGCCCGCAGCGTCGCTATCGGAGAGCCTTCCCATCACGCTATCGGCGGCAATGGACACTGCCATGACAGGTGTGGCGCCCGTGACCGTCAGCGCGGCGTTCTACCTCTCAACGGACCGTGTGCTCCATCGGGCCCTGGATCTCAAGATAGGGACGGCTTCCGCGACCATCACGACCAACACCCCCGGGTTGTTCACGACTTCGATCTTTCTGAAGGGAGTTTCCGGGTTGAAGGCCGGCGTGTACAACCTGATCGCAGAGGTCGACAGCGATAGTCAGGTCCAGGAAACCAACGAGAACAATAACGTCATCGTCGCTCCCGGCACGGTGACGATCGGCGATCCGAACCTCGACGTGCAGATCGTCGACTTCCGTTTTCCCCAGGCGCCCTCTTCCGTCGGACCCGAATCGCTGGTCCGCACGACCTATGCCGTGACCGTGGCGGTACAGGGGAGCACCAGCAACACCTTCTTCCACGTCAACAATCTGTTCTATCTGTCGCGGGACAATCGGTTGGATTCCAGCGACGTCCAGTTGAGCTTGCTGGTACATGGTTATCAGTATTCCAGCGACATGACTTACTTGGGACCGCGTCAGGTGGCGGGGAATCAGGTCGATCTGATCATCCCGCCGAGCACGGCGCCCGGCTCCTACTTCGTGCTGATGCAGACCAACTCGGGCGGCGAGGTCGTCGAGTCCAACACTGCCAACAAGGTGGCGGCGATCCCGCTTACCGTGGGGACTTCTTCACTGGACGTGGGGCTGCTCAACGTCCAGGCTCTGAAGGGCACGCTCTCCACCAACGACACGCTGCCGGTCAGCGTGAGCGTTCAGTACACGGCGACTGCGTCCCCAGTACTGCCCTTGTCCGTCTCCGTGCAGGGTTTCCTCTCCCGCGATCCTCAGGGTCAGATCGGCGTCGTTCCGCTGACCAACGGAACCTTCTCTACGGTTGCGATCAGCCCCAACACGGCGCAGCCGATTCAGGGCTCGTTCCGCATTCCGCCCGGAACGGCCACGGGGAGCTTTTTCCTGACCTGCCGCATTGCGCCGTCCGGAGCGGTGGCTGAGACCTCTCTTGCGAACAACGTCCTGGGCGATCCCAATGCGATCACGCTCACGGGGCCGACGCTGGACGCGAAGATCGTCGACTTCACGGCGGCCTACACGTCGACCTCGGTGCTGGGAACCGTGCCACTGACGATCACCGTGAGGCTCGACGACACTGCGCCCGCCTCAGCAGGGGGATCGGACCAGTACTTCGACGTTCGAGTGAGTCTGAGCCCAACGCCGGTCCTCCCCCCCGGCGGCGCCTCCTACACCGTCACCACCAGCCGTTTCATGCCACGAAACCAGCCCTACTCGATCAACTTGACCGTCAGCATCTACGAGTATCTCTCCATCAAGAACCCGGGCAACTATTTCATGATTCTGCAGCTCGACCCGTCCAACAAGTACGCCGAGTCGGACAAGTCGAACAACACCCGGGTGCTTCCATTGACGGTCACGACGCCGCAGGCGGACTTCTACTTCACCAACGTACAGCTGCTGGCTCCGGTGGCCAGCATCGGCGACTCCGTGATCATGAGCGCCAGCGCTTACTACGACGCTCCGAACAGGGACTACCAGTCCGAGTACGTCGGCGTGAAAGGCTACCTCAGTCTCGATGGGGTGCTCCAACGACTGTCGGACCCGAAGATAGCCCAGACCTCGACTCTGCTCTATCCGCAGCAGCCCAAGACCGAAATCTTCAATCTGCCGATTCCGTCCACGATCCGGCCCGGCAATTACTTCGTCATCGGCGAATTGGACCCGGACAACGCGTACCCGGAGAAGCGCGAGGACAACAACGTCGGTGTCAGCTCGAACCAGGTTTTCGTGGGATCGCCGCAAACGAACTTCAGCCTGTTCTCCTTCCAGGCGACGAAGAGCTCCGTCGTCCCGGCGGAGGCGCTGCCGATCACGGCGACCCTGTTCTACGACGCTCCCTCGGTCGGGTATCCCGAGCAACGTAGCGTCAACCTGGAAGCATTCCTTTCGCCAGACGCGAAGTTCGACGGCGGCTCGGATCGCAGCCTGGGCCAAATCACGGTGGAACTGCACCCTGGAGAGAGAAAAGAAGTCGCCATCCGTGGATTCATCCCGAACAACATCCCGGCCGGGAACTACTTTGTGCTTGGAGTGCTCGACAAGAATAACGCGCTCCCCGACTCCGATCGGACCGACAATGTTCGGGTCAGCGCCGGACTGCTCACGGTGGGACAGCCAGCGGTCAACCTGGCGATCACCGGCCTGACGTTCAGCCCGCAGAGTGCTCCAACCATCGGGAGCGTCACGGCGACGGCCAGTTTCAGCTACACGGTGCCGGACCCGAACCAGTTCGATCCGCTCTCGTTTTCAGCCGAGTTCTTCTTGAGCAACGTCCCGCAATTGGACAAGTACGGCGCGAACTACGCCAACACCTCGAGGACGGTGACGATTGCACCGAACGGGACTGCCACGATCCAGACGCAGCTCAACACCTACTACTACTCGCCTGGAACCTACTTCGTGGGAGTGGCCGCCGATCGGCAAGGAGTCTTGGGCGAGACGACCCTGACCGACAACCTTTTGTTCTCTCCGACTCCTCTGACGCTCACCATCGCGCCGCCTCTCCCAAACGTGGACCTGTCGGTCGGGCCGCTGGCCATGCCGACGGCGACGGCCATCGCCGGCACCGCCATCGCCGTCCCCTTCTCGGTCCTGAACAATACCCTTGTCGGGCAGGTGGCGCCGTCCGCCTACTTCTCGCTCGCCCTGTCGGCCAGCGGCACGACCACGCCGTCCTCGTTCAATCTGGGCAGCCGGTATGTGTACAGCGTGCCACCCGGGGGATTGGTGACGGATACGCTCAATGTCTTCCTCTCCCGCTTCACGGCCCCGGGACAGTACTTCTTGTGGGGCCGCGTCGGCGATTCGAGCAATCCCGACCCGAACCCGTCCAACGACGTGACTGTCACGGCGGGCCGGATCAACGTTCTGGCTCCGACTCAGGACCGGCCACCCGTGGCCAATGCCGGTCCCGATCTGACGGTTGCCACAGGCCGCTCCACGGCGCTTCGAGGCACCGGCTTCGATCCGGACAACGACTCCGTTCAATTCAACTGGAGCCAGGTCGGTGGCCCCTCGACGCTGGCGGGCTTGCCGACCACCAATACGAACATCCGGATCACTTCGAATGTGGCCGGGACCTATACGCTGCGGTTCACGGTGACGGAGTCCGGCCTGTTCAACGCCAGCACATCGGATGACGTCCTCGTGACCTTCGCCGACCCGGCGACGCTGGGACCGCTTGTCGACACCGTCGTCGGTCCCCTCGCTGCCGTGAACACCAGCGCCGAGGGCTCGGCGCCGACAGCCACGTTGATCTCGGGTCCCGACGATGTCGGGCTCGACCGCAACGGGAACCTGTTCTATGTGGAGTGCAGCCTCAACCGCATACGAGAGCTCGATCGTCTCGCGAACACCGTGAGCACCATCGCCGGTCCGGCCGGGGCGGCGTCGAGCGTCACCAAGACGGAAGCTTCCGCCGGCAAGACGCCTCCGGCCTACACGTCCAGCATCTTCACTCCCGGATTCAGCGGGGACGGCGGAGCCGCCACAGCCGCGAAGTTCGGTTTCCCGCGTGGCGTTGCAGCGACTTCCTCGGGTGCGTTGTTGATCGCCGACACGGCCAACCATCGCATCCGCCAGATGACCGTGGGCGGGACGATCGACACGATCGCCGGCGGCGCCGACCCGGGGCCATTCAATACCAGCGGGTATTCGGGCGACGGCGGATTGGCGCGCGCGGCCGGCCTCAAGAACCCCGAGTATGCCGCGCAGGACCCGACAAGCGGCGACATCTTCATCGCCGACACGGGCAACCATGTCGTTCGGCGCATTCATAACGGGATCATCAGCACGGTGGCCGGGACCGGATTTCCGGGGACTGCAGGCGACGACGGGCCCGCGACGCGAGCCTGCCTGGACAGCCCGGCACGGCTGGCCTTCGATGGGTCGGGCTCACTGTTCATCGCCGATCGTGGCGCCCATCGCATCCGCAAGGTCGACCTGGTCGCCAATACGATCAAGACCTCCGGAGGCACGGGCGTGGCCGGCTTCTCGGGAGATGGCGCGCTGGCGGTTCAAGCTCAGCTCTTCAGTCCGGAGGGAGTGGGAATCGACACTTCCGGTATTGGCTATGTTTGCGACCGTGACAACAACCGAATTCGTCGTGTCGATCGGGCGACGAAAGTCGTCACGACCCTCGGTGGAAGCGGTATCTCCGGCAATCTGGGCGATGGCGGACCGGCCCCGAAGGCGCAGCTTGCCAGCCCGCACGGCATGGCGATCGATTCTCAGCAGAAGGTCTACTTCTGCGATGCCACCGGCAGGATCCGCGTCATTGGCGCCTCCGTGGCACCCGCGGCGCAACCGCCTGCGGTCGTCATGAGGGCGACCGACCAGGCAGGATCGTTCAGCTTCCTCAATGACACCAACCCGGCTACGACCGGCGTCTACGAGGTGGCAGTCACCTACGTCGGGCTCTCCTCGAGCTTCAACGGCAACTCGCTGCAATTGTTTGTGACCCCGCAAGGTTCCAACATTCCGCAGACCGTCACAGGAACCGTGATCGCCGGCAACATCACTTTCACGGGCGTCAACCTGACCCCGGGCACGGTTTACACATTTACGCTCGCGGACTCGAGCGGCAAGCCGCTGTCGAGTCAGAACGTTTCGGAGGGCAGAGACCCCGTGGCGGTCATCAAGCCGCTCGGTGGGGACGGCCAAGGGCCGCAGACTCTGCACGTCGACGGGACCGCCAGCTTCGATCTGGATGCGGGCGATCGCATCAAGACCTTCTTCTGGGCGCCGCTCTTCCCGCTTGGTCCGGACGCGATCTCCGATTCGGACAAGACCAAGGCCCAGTTCACCTTCCCGGCCAACAAGTCGGGCAGGTACGCGTTCCGTCTCACGGTGACGGACACGACAGGCCGGACGAACAGCAAAGAGGCGCAGATCACGATCATCAACGTTCCGCCGACAGCCGACCCGGGGCCGCCGCGGCAATTCCTGCTGCCCAATCCGGCCAGCAATATCTCGTCGGACCGCACCACGCTGACGATTGCGCTCGACGGCCGGGCTTCCCGCGACGCCAACGGCGATCCGATTCGCTACCAGTGGAGAATGGTGAGACGGCCGCAAATCCCGAACTCCACTCCACGAACCACCTCACCCGTCATCCTGGACGCGACGGCTCCGGTGGCTCGAATCAAGTTCGCTCCGGACCGCAATTCCGACGGTGTGGTTCTCGACGCGGGCCCCTATCTGTTCGAGCTCACCACGTCCGACCCGCTGTTGGCCTTCTCCCGCAAGACCGTGGAGGTCCGCGCTCTCGATCCGAGGAATGTGTTTCCCAACGCCAACGCCGGCTTGGACCGCGCCGTCGTCGTTACCCGGAGCGGCAACTCGATCGAACCACGCCTTTCGGACCCTCTCGATCCGAACACCAAGGTGGCATTCGTTCGTCTGGACGGACGCGAGAGCGCCGATTCGCCGCCCCCTGGGGGACTGCCTCGGCCTCTGACCTACAAGTGGACGGTGACCAGCTCGCCGGCGGGTTCGGCCATCACCGGTACGCTGATCAACGGGGAGCAGCCGCCACGATTCGCCTTGCCGACTTTCGTACCCGACCTTCCGGGTATCTACGCGATCGGGCTCGTGGTCAGTAACGGTCAGTTCGAAAGCACCACCGACACGGTGAACATCGACGTGTCGGTGCGGGGATTGAACGCTCCGCCGACGGCCGAGTTCCGCGTCCGCGGTCCGACGCCCGGGCGGGTCTCCACGGTCTCGTCGCCGGTCCTGACGTTTGCCGTCGGGGACCTGGTGACACTGGATGGCACCTTCTCGTCGGATCGCGACGATCCGAACCAGCTCACCTACGAGTGGACTCAGACGGAAGGAGACAGTGTCGCGCTGGCTCCTTCCACTACCGACTCGCAGCCCAGCTTCACGCCCACGACAGCCGGGCTCTACACCTTCGAGCTGGTGGCCAAGGACCTCAAGGGCGCGCGCAGCAAGCCGTTCCGGGGCAGCGCCCTGGTGCTGTCCACGGGTGACTTCGTTCCGGCGCTGGCGCTTGCGGCCAACGCGGCCGGGGCGCCTGGACCTGGCAAGGACTTCGGCGATGAAGTGACAGAGGGGACGACCAGTTCGCTTCGAACCGCCGTCGGCACGAAGGTCACGATTTCGGCCACGGTGGTCGATCCCGACGTGACGCATGGTCGCCAGCGCCTGACGTACCTGTTCTCGCAGGTCTCGGGTCCGACCGTCGCTCTGACGACAGGCCTGGCCAACACGTCGAGCCTTCAGAGTCAGTGCGAGTTTACGCCGACCACATCGCGCGTCCACGTCTTCGAGGGGCGCGTGATCGAGCTGGACGTGCGGGGAAGCCCCACCGGCGTGGAAGCCCACCGCTTCCTTCGAGTCGTGGTCGATTCGACCCAGAACCATGTGCCCGCGGCGCGGGCGTTGGCGACCGGTGGGAAGGCCGAGATCGGTCTCTGCCAGAGTGTTTCGCTGGTAGGCTCCGGTTCGGATAGCGAGACGGCGACGGGTTCGCTGCAGTTCCGGTGGACGCAGGTCGCCGGGCCGCAGGTCGTGCTTTCGAACCCCTTCTCGCAGGTGACCACGTTCGTGGCGCCCGACCTCGGCAGCGACGAGCCGCGCGACCTGTACTTCGCGCTCGTGGTCGACGACGGACGGGACCAGTCGGAGCCGAGCGTCGTGAGTGTGAGGCTCGATCCGACGACGACGTCGCCGTACACCTTCACGCCGCGTCGAGGCCTGGACTTGATTTCTCTGCCGGTGCTGCCGCGGACCACTCCGGCGTACACGGCGGAGGACCTGTCCCGACTGACCAGCTCGCCCGTCGTCATACGGGCCTATCAAGGCACGGACGGAGCGATGCTGTTCCAGGCGTGGGCCCCGAACCTGGGGCTGACACCGTTCGAGATCCACGGCAACGAGGGCTATCTGATCTCGTCGAGTTACCAGGCCGGCACGCCGATCACGTCACCACCACGCCCTTTGCCGTGGAGCGCGGACGGGCCTACCTGCTCTCGGCGCCGTCGAGCCGCACGCTGACGCTGCCCACCTGCGCCGAGTAGCCGGCCGAATCCGAACCTGAACGTGGGAGCCCTTGCCTCGATGGAGCGTTCGACTCCAGTTCGGACGCCCATCGGGGCGAGGGCCCTTTCGCCCGGATCCCGATGACAGACCCGGTAGGCGAGTTCGAGAGAGTCTTTCGCCGCAAGCCCGAGTGCGTGGCCAGCGCTCCGGGCATCGTCAACATCGCCGGCGAGGACTCCGGGCACGACTCGGGGCTGGTCCTTGCCTTGGCGCTGCAACAGCGGGTTCGGATCGCGGTTGCCAGGCGGCTGGACAGGCGGGCCTACCTGCGCAGCAGCGCCGTCGCGGGCGAGGCAGCCCTCGCGCTGGACAAGCTGGAGCGCACGTGGGGCTGGACCGATCCGATTGCGGGCGTGGTTGCGATGCTCGAGCGCGAGGGCCGTCCCGCTCCCGGGTTCGAGCTGTACGTCGACGGCACCGTCGAGCTCGGGGCCGGCCTGGCTGCCTCGGCGGCGCTCGAACTGGCGTTGCTGGCGGCGCTCGACGGCCTTGGAGGGATGAGGCTCTCGGCTGCCGAGCAGGCAGGGATTTGCTGGCGGGCCGAGAACGAATTCATGGGCGCCGGTGAGCCGCTCACGCCCTTCCTGGCAGCCGTCACGACGCGCGAGGACCACGCCGTGCTGGTCGTCTGCCACGACAGGACCAGCCGAGTGCTCGCGCTGGAGCCCAGCGAGTATCGCTTCGTGACGATCGACGCGGGCCTGCACAAGACCGCAAGCCAGGCAGACGCGCAACGAATCCGCGAACAGTGCAGCAAGGCCCTGGCGACGGCGCAGCAGGGCCGCCCCGAGATCGGGCGGTTGCGCGACCTGACTCAAGAGGATATTCGGGGCCTCGACGAGCAGCTGCGGAGGCGTTGCCGCCACGTCGTCGGTGAAGCCGAGCGGACCCGCCAGGCCGTGGAAGCGCTCGAGGGCGGAGAGCTGGGCGCGCTCGGGAAGCTTTTGACTGCCTCGCACGAGAGCCTGCGAGAGAACCTGGGCGTGGAGCCCGACGAGCTGGACGGTCTTGCGCGACTGGCGCAAACGGCCCCGGGAGTCTTGGGCGCGCGATTGCCGCGCGAACGCAACGCGGGCTGCCTGGTGGCGCTCGTTCACGAGAAGGCGCTGACGCAGCTCGACCAACGCGTGCGGACCTTCTACGCCACGCGGCACGGGCGCGAGGCCCGGATCGTGGCGATCGAGCGTGCCGGCGCCGGAGTCCTCGTGGAGTCGTCGGGCCGGAGCTGACGCCCGCTGTATACTCGCCGCGTGACGACAGTTCTCCGGTGCCTGGTTCTGGCCCTTGGATTGCCGGCTGCGGCCGTGGCGTTGCCGCCGGGTGCTGCGCCGGCGTCGACTGCGGTTTCGTCGCCTTCCGACGTGCTGGCGCGCATCGGGAAGACCGCGATCGCGCGCGGGGAGCTGGAGCGGATGTTCGCGCGGAGTCCCAAGGAGCTGCGACAGAAAGGGATGCGCAACTACCTGGGCGAGATGGTGAAGTTTCGCGTGCAGCTGGAACTGGGGCGGCGCAAGGGATACGACCGGAATCCAGCCGTGCTGGCGCGGTTGGGGCCCGGGAAGCGAGAGGCCCTGGCGCGGCTGGCGTTCGAGGAGGAAAAGGCGAAGCTGGCGCCGATTACCGAGGCGTCCGTGCGAGCAACCTACGAGTCACGCAAGGGATTGATGATCGAACCGGAGTCGGTCGAGGTTCGAGAGGTACTCTGCGCCGGTCGCGACGATGCGCAGGCCCTGCGGGCGCAGATCGACAAAGCCGGGGGCGTGGACAAGCTGGGAGAGCCGAATCGGCCGCGGGTGCGCGAGCCGCGGAAGATCTTCGCCGGCATGGTCCCGGCAGATCTATTTTACATGCTGAAGGGGCAGAAGGCCGGGGTGGTGAGCGAGCCCTACGAGACCAAGGAGGGCTGGCGCCTTTACGTCGTGATGGCGCTGCATCCGGAGCGTCAGAAGAGCTTCGATGAGGTCAAGGAGGCTCTGCGTCAGGAGCTGGTGGGGCGCCAGGACGAAGAGATCCTGAGCCGGCTGATGGAGACGTGCGGGAAGAAGTGGCCGGTCAAGGTGTACGAAGAGCGGATGTCGGACCTGGCCCCCGACACGGTGGTGGCGGAGATCGGCGACGCGAAGATCACCCGCCAGGACGTGCTGCTGGAGCTGGGGCGCTACGACAAGGTCATGAAGGAGTACCTGACTCGCAGTCCCGGGCGCCGGATGCTGCTCGACCGGCTGGCGCAGAGGGAGTGCCTGGCGCAGGAGGGGGCGTCCCGCAAGTCGATCCAGGACCGCCATGGGACCGAATTGGAGTACGCCGAAGAGAAAGAGATTGTCGAAACGCTGCTTTCGGAGGAGTGTTATCGCCACGTGCAGATCGACGAGGCGGAGGAGCGGCGCTACTACACGGAGAATCTGAAGAAGTTCGGTCGAGAGCAGGTGGACAGCGCGCACATCCTGTTTCGCCGCAAGACCGGCGATTCGATGAAGCGGGCCGGGGCGGCGCTGGCGCGGGTTCGGGCGGGCGAGGACTTTCACGCGCTGGCCCGCGAGCTGTCGGAGGACCAGGCGACGCGGGATCGGGGGGGATCGCTCGGTTGGTTCGGACGGCAGTTCCTCGTGGAACCGTACGAACGGGCGGCATTCTCCATGGCGGAGGGACAGATCACGAGCCGGCCGGTGGAGTCGCTTTACGGAGTCCACATCATCAAGGTGGAAGGACTGCGCAAGGCGGCCCCGTTCGAGCTGGTTCGCGACGCGGTCGTCAAAGAGCTGACGCAGAAGAGACGCGACGAGGCCTACGAGCGGTTCGTCGCAGCCGCCGTCCGCGAAGTGGGGGTGGAGCAGCATCCGGAGCTGTTGCCGCCCGATCCTGCGCCCCCGAAAGCACCTTCGGTGAGCAAGATCACCATCACCAGCGACGGCGAGCTACGGGTGGAGCCGGGGAAGTAGTCGGCGCCTCGTTTTCCCTTGCCTCGTGAGAATCGACGCACTAGCCTGACGGTGCAGGGTGGGAGCCCTTGCGGTCATGACGAAGTCGCTTCGCGAGACGCTGGTCGCCTACGCATTTCTGGCACCGTTCCTGGTGATCTTCCTGATGTTCCTGGGATATCCGGTGCTCTATTCGTTTTCGCTGTCTCTGCACAAGACGACGCTGACGACGAACTGGTACGACGTCTTCGGCGACATGAAGTACTGCGGGCTGGAGAACTACGTGAAGCTGCTGACGTCGGACCGTGAGTTCTGGCACTCGCTGGTTTCGACCGGGGTATACGCGGCACTCTGCATTCCGACGGGAATCGCGATGTCTCTGGCGCTGGCGCTCTTGATGAACAACCGGCTGCCGATGGTCTCTCTCTTCCGCTCGGCGTTCTTCCTGCCGAACGTGCTGGATCTGCTGGTGGTGGGGATGATCTGGGTGCTCATCTACTCGCCCAACTACGGGCTCCTGGACCGGATGTCGAGCTGGGCTGGCGTGCAATTCCTGCCGCGCGAGGGGTTGCTCGGGAACCCGTACACGCTCTTGCCGGCGATCGCCGTGGCGATGGTGCTGAAGGGCGCGGGGTTCGGC
>JACQFU010000355.1 GCA_016199905.1 Candidatus Wallbacteria bacterium | reverse complement strand
GCACCAAGGGGTCGGCGAGGCTTCGCCGAACAAGCGCTATGGCGAGGACGAGCGGACCGTTGGCGAGGCGGTGACGCGGGCGGCGGCGAAGATCGCCGACATGCGCTGCGACCTTGGCGTACTCGGGCGGGCCCTCGATCGGGAGCTGGGCGGCAGGGACCTCTCCGCGCGGGCCGGGCTCGAGATGGCGCTGTTCGATCTCGTCGGGAAGGCGAGCCAGCTCGGCGCTCACCAGTTGCTGGCGCTCGAGGCGCCGCGGCCCCTGATGACCTCCTTCACGATCGCGATCGCCGAGCCCGAGGAGATGGCGCGACGCGCGCGGGCGGCGGCCGAGTTCCCAGTGCTCAAGGTGAAGGTCGGCGGCCCCGGCGGCCTGGCAGGTCTGGAGGCCGTCCGCTCGGCCCGGCCCGACGCGCGCCTGATCTGCGACGCCAACGAGGGCTGGACGCTTGACGCGGCGCGTCAATTCCTGCCGCGCCTCGCGGCCCTGGGCGTCGAATGGCTCGAACAGCCGCTGCCCGCCGGCGACGCGTCTCGCCTGGGCGAGCTGCGCGGCCTGGGCGTGCGCGTCATGGCCGACGAATCGCTCGTGACGCGGTCGGACCTGGAGGCCCTGGCCGGTCACGTCGACGGCGTCAACGTCAAGGTTGCCAAGGTCGGCGGTCTGGGCCCGGCAGCGGCGATTTTGACGCGCGCCCGGGAGCTGGGACTGGCCACGATGCTCGGCTGCATGATCGAGAGCACCCTCGGCATCGCAGCAGCGATGCAGCTCTCCAGCCTCGCCGACTTTGCCGACCTGGACGGACATCTGCTGATCGTCGGCGACCCGTTCGAGGGGCTGACTTGCGAGCACGGCCTGCTGCGGCTCCAGGACGGCCCCGGCATCGGCGCTCGCAGGCGCGGCTGAAAGCGCCGGCTCAGTTCCGCTCGACGATCATAGAAGCCGTGCGCGGACTGAGCGCCACGACGACGTGCCCCTGTAGCTGCTCCTGGGGAGTGCCGCCCATGCTCGAACGGTAGCGTTCGTCGCGGACGATCTTCCCCTTGAGCAGCTGCGCCCCGTCTGAGCGATACATCACGAGATTTCCCTGGAGCACCGTGCCTGCGGGCATGTCCACGTCGCTGCTCGCCACCACCGAGGCCGTCACTCTCCCGTCCAGAATGACCCGTCCGTCGCAGTGGACCGTCAGCAGGTCCTGGGCCGGGTCCGACAGCGAGACGTTCGACAGGCGAACCTTTCCGTTCACGACCAGCACGAGCTTTCCCCGGATCTTGATATTGTCCAGGGCGAGGACCTGTCCGCCCGTGTCGACGTGCACCACGGCGTTGAGCGGCTTGCCGTCCTTGTCGTAACGATCCAGCAGCGTCCGGAGAGACTTCGAGAAGTCGGGCCCCGAAAAGCTGTAGAAGGCCCGGGGACGCTGGCTAGCGGTGACGTTGAACTTGCTCGAAAAGTTCTGCAATTCCTTGGCGCCGGCCTTGGCGCGCTCGCTGAAAGCGTCCGTGAATTCCTTGTAGATCTCCAGCCGATCGTCGAGCTTCTGGATCAGCTGCTGCATCGAGTTCTGAGTCTGCTTGCAGGCCTGTTCCAGCCGCTCCTCCATCTGCTCGCGCTTGGACTTGTAGCTCTCGTTGCCCGCGTCCACGGCTTGCTCGATTTCGGCCAGGATGGACATCACCTGGCTGGCGTCGGTGTTGTACTGAAGGCGGGCCGCCTCGATCTCGGTGTTCTTCGCCTCGATCCGCGGAACCAGATAGAAGCGCGACAGGTCCGGGACCTCCGGATCCAACAGGAAGACCACGTAATCCCCGGGCTCCTCGGGGAAGTAGTGCCGCTCGACGGACACGTCGTCCGAGTAGCGCAAGTCGGGGCCGCGGTCGTGCCAGCGGCCACGGCCGGGGCCGCGCTCGCGATCGTTCCCCGGCTCCGAGTCGGGCTCTGGCCTGGGTCCGGTCTCGGCCCCGCGATCGGGCCCGGGTCCACGCCCGCGCTCGTGCGGAAAGCGGACCTTTCGCAGGTGCCGGATGAAGCGAAACGGGTTGATGCCCGTCTGGCCCTTTGCCTCCTCGGTTCCCGCAGTCTGAGCCTCTCCCAGCGCCTTGTTGGCCTTGTCGGCGACCCGCCGGATCTCCTGGATCATCTTGGGTCTGAGTTCTTTGTGGAGCTGAGTCAGCACTTGAAGACTCTCGCGAATCTTCTGATTGGCGCCTGCCGCCCCTTGCGTGTCGAGCATCAGCTGCGGATTCATCACGAACAGCGTCGCCTGATCGAACGGGCGGGGCGTCGACAGCAGCCCCGTCTTGTAGCCCCGGGTTGCGTAGAGCGTCCGGCTGACTCCGGTCGGCTTGTGCTTCACGGTCACGGAGAGCTTGATGGTGCCCATGGTTTCGTAGGTGAGACCCGCCAGCGTGCCGGCGCCCAGGACCTCCATCTTGACGGCCTTGTCCTTGATCTGGAATCCGCCCCAGTTCTCCGTGGACTCGATCTCCCGGAGCGTTTCGTCGATGGGCATCTTGGCCTCGAAGAGAGCCTGGCGCGGATCGGTGATGTCTTTCCTGAGTTGACCGAAAAGCTGGCTGCCCTTGGTGTTGGCTTGCAGGGCGATGTCCCGCCAGACCTCTTCGAAGGCCGACTGGCCGATGCTCACCGCGATCATCCCCACGATTCCCGACTGAGTGTCGCTGGCGACTCGGTTGCCGAAGACGAACTGGGCGAAACCCATCGTCATCATCACGATCAGGAACAGGACGATGACGCCGAAGAGGATTCCGAATCCGGCTCGTCGGGTCTTGGCTTGCATCCTCGATCTATATACACCCGATGAAGGGGGGCCGATCGTTTCGCGCGGTGGCAACGACCGACCCGCCTACGTCATCGCGACACGGACCGGAAAGGGGCGATGAGCAGAGCTAGCGATAGGGGAGCAAGTTCTCGTGCGCCCGCCGGCACTCGAGGGCGGCGTCTATGGCTTTCCAGGCGAGTGACCGTCGCGGCCGACGTCTCCCCGCTACGGCTTCAAGAGCGCCTGTTTGAAGACCTTGCCCGACGCCGTGCGCGGCAACTCGGTCATGAACTCGATGAACCTCGGCATCTTGTACTCGGCCAGATGTCCGCGGAGTGAATCGCGAATCTGAGTCGGATCGAGCTGACGGCCCTGTTCCGGGCAGATGACCGCCTTGGGCACCTCGCCGCGAAGGTCGTCGGGCACGCCCACGACAGCGGCTTCTGCCACGCCGGGGATCTGCCGCAGCAGTTCCTCGATCTCCGCGGGATAGATGTTCTCTCCGGCGCTGATGATCAGGTCCTTCTTGCGGCCCGTGATAGCCAGGAAACCCTCGTCGTCCAGCCGGCCCAGGTCGCCGGTGCGATACCAACCCTCGCGGTCCAGCACGTCCGCCGTCTCTTTCGGCCGGCTGAGATAGCCTCTCATGACCGAAGGCCCTCGCACCTGGATCTCGCCGATCTCGCCCGCGGGGAGGGGGCCCGCCGTTCCGCAGATGCGCACCTGGAGGTTGGCCAGCGGCCTCCCCGCGCGACCCGGGCGGCTCTCACCGCCGGCCGGAGTCATGCTGATCACGGGGGCCGTCTCGGTGGCGCCGTAGCCCTCGCGCAGAGGCACGCCGAACTTGGCCTGCCATGCGTGGAAGATCCGCTCCGGGAGAGGCTCTCCACCTGCGACTGCCAACCGCAGCGCGTGGCTCGCGCCGGCCGGTGCCAGCTTGGCCAGGATGCCGAACACCGAGGGCACGGCCAGCAGGCACGTGACCCCTCGCTCCGAAATCGCAGCCAAGATTCGACCGGGCTGGATCGACGGCATCAGCTCCACCGAGGCTCCCACGGATAGCGGGATGGCCAGGGAAGCCGTCAAGCCGAAGGCGTGGAAGAAGGGAAGGACCGCCAGGAAGCGATCGTCGGGGCCCACGTCCATCATCGCGAGACAACCCTCGATGTTGGCGATCAAATTCGCGTGGGTCAGCATCACTCCCTTTGGCTTGCCCGTTGTGCCCGAGGTGTAGAGCAGCGTCGCGAGGTCCTCTCGCCGCGCAAAGCCCGCCCCTTCGGGTCCCTCGCCCGGAAGCGCGCTCGGCAGAACGTGACGAAGCTTGGGCAGCCGCGCTGCCAGCTCCTGCGCCTTCGGCATCATCGACTTCGATGCGACGAGCGTGCCGACGCCGGCGTCGCGCAGAATAAAGTCCAACTCCTCGATCGTCAGCAGGGGGTTCAGCGGCAGAGCCGACTTCCCCGCAGCGAGCGCCCCGAAGTAGGCGCCGACGAACTCGACGCCGTTCGGCATCAACAGGGCCACGGTCTCATCCCGGAATCCGCCCTTCTCGATCAGCTGGCCGGCCCAGCGCCTCAGGTCCCGCTCCAGTTCGCGGTAGGTCACCTGACGGTCGCCCTCGACCAGCGCCACGCGCCCGGCAAACCGGTCACACGACTGGAACACCAACTCGCTCAGGTTCATATCGTTTCGCCCCCAGGGGTTCAGCGTCACCGGGAGATCGGGTTTGGCGCGGGAGGCTGGCAGCTGCCAACTCTCGTTCAGGCGGCCTTCGCCAGCGGCGGATGCGCCGGACCGAGGCGCAAGTCGCGCTCCAGCTCGCGCTCGCCCGCCACGTCGATCGCGAGCTCGCCGAACTCCTCGGTCTGTCCCGAGGAGCGCGCGGAGAGCACTACCTTCAGCGTTCGTTCGTCGAACCGGGCGTCGGCCTCGGCCTCGAACGTCAGGAAGTACTG